>JAKABL010000020.1 GCA_021801885.1 bacterium | reverse complement strand
GCCGTCGATCTTCACGCCGCCCTGTTCTATGGCGCGGCGGGCCTCCGACTTCGATGCGACGAGGGCAGCGTCCACAAGGACCGACACCACGTCACGCGCACCCTCCTGCGGCGCGAACTCCGGCATAGCGTCGGGAATCTCCTTTTCGGTGAACGTGCGGGTGAAATAGTCCACCGCGGCATCGGCCTCCTTCTCGCCGTGATACATGCGGACGATCTCATGCGCAAGGCGCATCTTCACGTCGCGGGGATTCGCGCCTTCGACGAGCGCCATTTCGTGCGCCCGCACCGCCTCCATCGGCATGCGCGTGAGGAGAATGAAATATTTGATCACCAGATCATCCCGCACGGACATGACCTTGCCGAACATATCGTTCGGCGCATCCGCAAGATTCACGGTATTGCCGTAGCTCGAGCTCATCTTCCTGCCATCGAGACCCTCGATGAGCGGCCCCATGACGATATCCTGCGGTTCCTGATGGTGGAGGCGCTGGAGCTCGCGTCCCGCAAGCAGGTTGAAGCGCTGGTCGGTGCCGCCGAGTTCGACGTCCGCGCGCACCTCGACGGAATCGTATCCCTGCATCAAGGGATAGAGGAGCTCCCGCAGCGATACGCGCTTCCCCGCATCGAGCCGCTTCTTGATGTTCTCGCGCGAAACGAAATCCGAAAGCGAGAATGCGTCCGCCTGGCGACCGATCGCCGCGTAATCGAGCTTCGCGAGCCATGTACTGTTGTAGTGGATCTCCGCGGCGTCGGTGTCGATGATCTTCGATGCCTGTGCGATATAGCTCTTGAGGTTCGCCGTTACGGTCGCCTCGTCGAGCATGGGACGCTCGCTTTCCTTGTCGGACGTGTCGCCGATCGTGCCGGTGAAATCCCCTATGATGAGCACCGCCGTATGGCCGAGCTGCTGGAAGTCGCGGAGTTTGAGAAGCGGGATCGCGCGACCAAGATGGAGATTCGGGCTCGTGGGATCGATGCCGAGCTTCACGCGGAGCGGCTTCCCTTCCTTGAGCCGCCGCTCGAGGTGCGCGCGGTCGATCACCTCCTCCACGCCGCGCGTGAGAAGCTCTTCGATCTTTCCCTGATCGTTCCGTTCCATGATATGCATTATAGGGCGCGGCACCGCGAAATGCCACCCTCGCGCACGGACGCCCCATACGGCATCCACGTCGCGCGCACCGTTGCTTTTTCCGCCGGAATCATTAAAATTGTTGTGGGAACAAGGTGAAGAGAATACCGTCCCATGCCCCTATAGCTCAGTTGGTAGAGCTGCTCCCTCTTAAGGAGAAGGTCCCAGGTTCGAGTCCTGGTGGGGGCACCGCACGCGCGACAGTTCCCGTACACGACGTCGTGCAACAAAAAACGAGGCGATGGATCGCCTCGTTTTTTGTTGCGTCGCACAGATGCGTATGCTAGTTCCCCGATCCGGATCCGGATCCCGATCCGGAAAGGATGGACTGGAGCTGAGCCTGGAGCTGCTGCACGATCTGCATGAGCGAAGAGATCTTCGCCTGGATGGCCGACTGGTTCGCCGACAGTGCCGACACATCATCGATGGTGTTCACCGTGATGGCATGCGTCACCTCGTCGAGGTTCCCCGTCGCGGAGATCACGTCGCCCGCCTTGATGGCGCCGAGCGTCATCGTCGCGCCGCCGCCCGTGATCGCGGCATTGCCGACGTTCACGGTGTCCGTGAGCCCGTACAAGGTCGCGGTGATGGTGTTCGCCGTGGTATCCACGGAAACCACCTTCGCGCCGGTGACCTTGAAGTTGCCGCTCGCATTGAGCGATGCGGACTCCTGGGTGCTGTTCATGCCGCCCTGGCCTTCGCCCTCGCTCTGCACGTTCGCACTCACATGATCTGCGGCGTTGATGAGCCCGGGGAGCGCCACGGGCAATCCCGTCGACGTACCGATCGGGAGATTCCCGATGCCGACCCCGTTCCCGCCACCCTCGCTGCCGTTATCCGCGAACACCTTCATGGAAGGCGCGATCGCGATGACGAGCGCAAGGGCGATGATCCCGCCGGAAGCCCATATGGCCGATTTGTTGATCTTCATATGAATATGCATAATGGGGTTTCTTCGACCTTTTCCTCTGTAAATCTATTATACCAAGAATGCCGTGCCGCCGCGCCCCCTCACGCCATACCGCCGATCCGTGATATAATTACGGCAATCAATGCCTCAGGTATCCTTCGCTACGCCACTCTATGAAGTGATCGGGGCACGGTCCCCGTCCTTACGGCGGTTCGAGAAAATGGGCATCCGCACCATCCGCGACCTTCTGTGGCATTTTCCCGCGCGGTATGAGGATTTCACCAGAACCTATTCCGTCGCCGAACTCGAACCGGGACAGATGGCGACCGTACGCGCCACCGTCGAGGACGTCCATGTGCGGCACAGTTTCCGCCGCCATATGAGCATCGTGGAAGCGACCCTTGGCGACGCCTCGGGATCGATCCGCGCAGTATGGTTCAATCAGCCGTATCTCGCGAACACGCTCCGCCCCGGACGTGAAGCGAATTTCTCCGGCAAGGCATCGATCTCCGACGAAGGCGAGCTCTATCTCAATAATCCCACCTACGAGCTCCTGCGCCTGCGTCCCGGCATGCGTGAGGGCGAAGACGCGGACGGGAACGATGGCCAGGAGTTCAGCCATACAGGACGCCTCGTGCCCGTCTACCCCGAAACCCAGGGACTCACCTCCCGCGGCATCCGTTTTGCGATCCAGCAGGCATTCCGCCGTCTGCCTCCGCAAAAGGAATGGATCCCCGAAGCCATCCTCGAATCCTTCTCGCTTCCGCCGCTCATGGATGCGCTTCACGCCATCCATTTTCCCCGCACCGCGGAAGAAGCCGCCGCGGCGCGTGCGCGATTTTCCTTTGAAGATCTGTTTCTCCTGCAGATCATCACACTCCAGGAAAAGCTCACGCTTGCGGCGCAGCACGCTCCTTCGATGAGCGTTGACCTTGAATGGATGAAGGGCCTCCTCGCCATGCTCCCCTTCGCGCTCACGCCCTCGCAGAAGCGATCCCTCTGGGAGATCATCCAGGATATGGAGCGCGCGCACCCCATGCATCGCCTCCTTCAGGGCGACGTGGGCTCGGGTAAGACGATCGTCGCCGCGCTCGCCGCCCTCATCGCGGCGCGGAACGGCCACCAGGCCGCGTTCATGGCTCCCACGGAGATCCTCGCGCGCCAGCACTTCGAGACCATGAAAACGCTTTTTGCCAATTTCGAAAAAAACCGTGAAGCGGCCGCGGGCGACGATGCCGCCGCCCTTCCCACCATCGGCCTCCTTACCGCGTCGAGCGCGCTCGTCCGCTACCATGACGGACTCGAATCCCACATCACCAAAAAAGAGGCGACGGCCAAGGCCTCGGCGGGCGCCATCCCGATCGTCTTCGGCACGCACGCGCTCATCCAGCGAAACGTCGCGTTCAAAAACCTCGGCCTCGTCGTGATCGACGAACAGCACCGCTTCGGCGTCCACCAGCGTGCCGAGCTCCTCGGCAAGACCGCGGCCGGGCATGCACCGGGCGCCACAGGAGTTCTCGTGCCCCATTTCCTCAGTATGTCGGCCACGCCGATCCCGCGCACCCTCATGCTCTCCGTCTTCGGCGACCTCGACCTCTCGCTCATCACGGAACTTCCCGCCGGGCGCAAACCGATCGACACGAAGATCGTTCCCCCCGCGGAACGCGCGGCGGCATACCGCTTCATCGAAAAGGAAGTGGCGGCCGGCAGGCAGGTTTTCGTGATCTGTCCGAGGATCGACCCCGCGGAAGAAGATGCAAAGGACGACGGAGGCGCGGCAAAGGGCGCGGCACGACCCGCATCCCCCGCACGGCAGCGCGCGCTCGCGAGCGCGCTCGAGCTGAAATCGGTCAAGGAAGAATTCGAAAAGCTCTCCACCGAGATATTCCCCGATCTCCGCGTCGCGATGCTCCACGGCCAGATGAAGGCTAAGGAAAAGGAGGAGGTCATGCGGCAGTTCAAGGACCACGCGTTCGACATTCTCGTCGCAACGAGCGTCGTCGAAGTGGGCGTCGACGTCCCGAACGCGACGATCATGATGATCGAAGGCGCCGAACGGTTCGGCCTCGCGCAGCTCTATCAGTTCCGAGGGCGCGTGGGACGCGGCGCGCACGCGTCATACTGCTTCCTCATGACGACGACGGCCGCACACGCCACGAACGGACGACTCAAGGCGATCGTGGAGGCGAAGAACGGATTCGAGCTCGCGGAAAAGGACCTCCAGCTGCGCGGCCCCGGCCAGTTCTTCGGCGAACAGCAATCGGGGCTTCCCGACATCGCCATGGAAGCGCTCCGCGATCCGGAACTCGTGCGCCATTCCCGCGACGCGGCCGCCGCGCTCATCAAGACCGACCCGCGCCTCGCCCGCTCCCCCGCCCTCCGCCGCCACGTCGTCGAATTCCGCGCCGGACTCCACAGGGAATAGTGCCTCGTGAGGGGAAATTTCCCCTCTTTTCACGGACCATGCACGCGACCCTTGGCGCGCCGCGTTTTCTTGCCATTTTTTAATTTTTCATATATAATATCCTCAGGATCAAGGGATGGTTTTCCCTTGGTTTTCATTTCACAACAAAGGAGCAGCCTATGAAGCGCACTACACGCGTGTTCATGCATATCATTGCCACCCTCGCCCTCGCTGCGGCCATCGCCGGCTGCGGAGCCGGCAGCGTGACCAGCACCGGTGGCACCACGGGAACCGGCGGAGGAAGCGGGAGCGGCGGAGGGAGCGGCACGACGCAGGTCGCCGTAACCGTGACCGGAACCACTCACACATTTCCGCGCGGAGTTACCTCCTCCGAATTTCAGCTGGAGGCCAACGTCACGGGAACGACGAACACCGGCGTTCAGTGGACGTCTTCAGACTCAAATGTCGCGGCGGTAAGTTCTTCCGGCGTCATAACGCCGGAATCAACCGGTTCGGGTCCGGCAACCGCAACCATCACCGCAACGTCGGATGCCGACCCTTCGGTATCAGGCACCTACGCGGTGACTGTTGACGATGACTTCCTCGCGGAAGCGAACGGAGTCGTATCGTTCGCCGATGTCACCGGCAACGTCTCGAATCCACTTACCACGAACGATGCAAGCGGCGCGCGGACGGTCTGCAAGTATCCGGTGTTTTCTCCCGACCATCTGGAGTTTGCCTGCCTTGAGTCGGCGACGAGCAGGGTCTTTAACATCTACCAAACGGACGGAAAAAACGTGAAGCTCATCACGAGCTTCGATCCGTCGAGTCAGATGGGAACCAATCCCGTTGATGTGGCCATTGAGTTCTATGCGTTCACCCCCGACGGGAAATCGCTTGTGTTCAATGCAGCGGAGGAGGTCGCTACGGGACAGGCTCAAGTCGTCGATATCATCAATACCGACGGCACCGGGCTTGCAACACTGTTCACGGAACCGGATACGGTCTTCGCGGGCATTTCCGTCTCTCCCAAGGGGCAGATCGTGTTCTATAACTCGAACGACAATGAAGTGTGGGAAATGAACCTCGACGGTACCAATGCCCATGCTCTCGTCAACCAACCTTCCGTCGTGGCATTCTATTCGCCGAATATGAATACCCTCTATTGGTCCGATGCGTCTAGCACATGGACCATGAATGTGAAGACGGGAAGTTCGACCGAGATACTTCCCGGATACGGCGTCCTGGGAGTGGCCCCCACGGGCGCATTCATCCTCGTGACGGACGGGACCAATCTCTATACCTTCAACCCCAACGGTGGCGGAACCCCTCAAAAGGTGTTTTCCGCATACTGGGCCTCGATGTAAATCAAAAATCACTACGGCCTCGACAGAAATATCTGTCGGGGCCTTTTCATGGACTATAGCGGAGGAAGTATAATCCCTACTTATCGATATACAAACCTAAAGGCAAGAGACGGTTTCATTTAGGAGCGTGGTAACACAGCTGGAATAATACTCAGGACATGATCCTCCGCCTATAAGCGCCCCTCCAGGCTTGCATCCTTGGGTGCTTACCGTCTTCCCGCACGACGCACTCGTTATCGCGGAAGACCCCGTTATGGTCCCCGAACACTGCACATAGGGGCACCCATTACTGGTAACGGTAGTAGCGGTACATGACATAGTGCTCGTTTGGGTCGGGTTCGTCTGAATCACCTGACTGCAGTTGAAATCCCATGGCCACGCAGGATCGCTATTGGTGTTCGAACCGAGCTCCGAGCTTGTCTGATAGGTGGTCTGCCCCGGATGGGCGCGCAGATCGTTGTCGTTGCAGTCGAGCAATCCCCCGGTGAGATTCTTCCGGCTCGTCATCGAACTGCACGCCGCACCGTAGCTCCACGAAGACCCGCCGATATAGCCGTCGCCGTCGTTATCGGTACCGCACATATCCTGCCCAAGGATCACCTGGCCCGCCGGAGAAGGAGGTGAAGAAGTCAATGCCAAGGACCCTCCTCCGAGCGAAATCGAGTATCCGCTATTCATTACAAGCGTCGCTTGATCATCGATTATAAGCGTGCCTCCCGTGATGCTCAGATTGCCGTTCTCGGGGCCGTCCACAGGAGAAAGATCGAGCGCGGGCCTATCTGCCGTATTATATATCTCGCAGGTCGCGGTGATCGTCGAGGTTCCGCCCGCGTAGTTCGCGACGCTCGCAAAGGGGCACGGGTCGGTCCACTGCAGGGTCACACTGTTCACGTTGCCCGCGGAATCCTTGGCGATAAAGGTGGTCTGATACCGGGCGGTGTGCGTATCGTGCACGGTCCACTGACCGGTGAATTCGGTTTCGTTCGTGGTGGCGGCAAGGGCCACGTTGCCCGAAGAGGCGTTTACAGTACCGTTATGCCCCAGGGCCGCATCCGCCACGAGCGGTGCTTCCTTCGTCGGGGCAATGAGCGCGAGCGAGCCGGTCGCGCCCACCGCCACCGTGCGGGGCACGAGCATGGAAAGCGACGGCACCCCCTTCGATACGAGCGGCACGGTCGTCGTGCCGTGGTCCGTCTGGATCTCGGCCACCACGGACACGACCGGATTGGGATCGTCGGTCACAATAATGAAATGCTGCACCTGTCCCACGGACACGTTCGCGGGGTCGATCGTCGCCTGCGCGAACGCCGGCAGCGCGGTGGCCGCCTGCGCGATCTCATAGGTCACCGGTCCCTGCGGCGGATGCGGCGTATGCGGACCGTTCACGGCCGCTTCCATCCCTGTCAGCATGACCACGCTGTGCGGCTGGATGATGGAACTCGTCGGCATGACATAGCCGGACGGCGCGACGGCGACACTCCCCTTCTGCGCGCTTCCCTTCCATGAGGGAAGCGGCACGCCGCCGATGATCACATAGGCCACGGCGATGGCCACGGCGATAATGACGATGGCGATGATGTTATGGCTGCGTTTCATGGGATTGTAATGGTGATTGCTCATGATCAAAATACGATGCTCGCATCCGCGAACGTCTGTTTCATTTGCGCGACGGTGCTCGTGGGAAGCGGATTGCCCATCACGATGATCGACCGGAGGCTCTTCAGTTCATTCATAGTGCTCGGTATCGACGCAAGATCGTCCCATTCGAGCGACAGCACCTTGAGAGAGGTGAGGTTCGCCACGGAGGAAGGAAGCGATGCAATGGGGTTCTGGTTGAGATAGAGGTATTTGAGGTGGGTAAGGTCGCCGATCTGTTCGGGAACGGCCGTAATATTGTTCCCCGCAAGGTTCAGATATTCGAGATTCGTCATGGTGAACACCGCCGGCGGGATCGCGGTGAGCTTCTGATCGAAGAGGTCGAGGCTGCACACGTTCGCGGGATCCTTCTCCGCCACCGCGAGATCGTTCGTATAAATGCACGTTGCTTCCCACGATCCGGGGCCCACGGCAACGGTGCTCGAGGCGCTCGACGCCGGCACCGCCTTCCCTTCCTGCGGACGGAGGACCACGGCGAGCGTGACAGTGATGAGGGCGATAAGCACGATCACGCCCGCGATGACGCCGATGACCACTTTTTTATTTTTGAGGAGATCCATGGGGGAATATAATGGTATGCGCAGTGCGCTGAACCCTTCACCTCTACCCTCTTATTCTACCATATCCGCGCGGACGGCAATCCACAGGTCACGATTTCACAACAAGCCCCTTCGCCGTCGAGGATGCATAGTTACTCCAGTGAGCCGCGTCGAAGCGGGGTGCGGTGAAGCGATAGGAGACCTGCACCGTTGCCGGCGCCTGGCCGACGGTTGCGGAAGGCGCCGCATTGATCGTGACGGATTCCGTCGAGGTATTTTCGGTATACCATACCTTCCCTTCGAACGTCGGGGTGAGAAGCGCCACGAGCTGCGCAAGATTCGCCTTGAGGTTGGTCGCCTGGGCGAAGAGCCAGAGGTTCGATCCGGTGGGTTCCGCGGCAAAGTCGATCGTCGCGCTATAGATCCCGTTCGCGCCGCGAGTGAGGGTTGCTACGCCGTCGGTCTCTTCGTTCACGCCCGTCATGCTGAGACCATAGGTGGCGTAGTTCGTGCCGTTGATCGTGTAGACAGGGTCGATGGTGGGGACGGTGAGCTTTCCGCTGATATTCGCATTACCCCCCACACTAAGACTCCCCGACATATCCATTCCGTTATTTAACACGAAATCGCCGGTGTTGCCGTTGTAATACATTTCTCCCGTGCCGGAACCATAACCGGAATAGGCTTGCAACATTATATATGCGTTCCCCCGGATATTACCGTTAACATCGAGAGTCTCGCCGGGCGATGTCGTGCCGATGCCGACGTTGCCGCCGATCGCCATGCCCACATTCGTATTGATCAATCCATTGCTTGCAAGCCAAATCCCTACGTTCCCTGCGGGATTAAACCCCGACGCCGCATAGCTCGTGAAGTGGATCGAGGGATTCGTCCCATCGCCTCCGCCCGGAACATTTATAGTCTCCGCACCCACATCCACCGGGAAGCTGTAGTTCCCTCCCCCGGTGTTCGCACCGAAGGTGCCGGCGGAGACGTTCGCGGCGGTCGTCGTGGCGCCGGCGCCCGAAGGCCATGCGGTGATGCAGGAACTACCGATGCAATAACCGTCCGTAGTAATCGACGAATTGAAAATAAAGTTGCCTCCGTAGGTTTTGCTCATCGTGCCGTCTCCCAGTTGAATAGATCCGGTCGATCCCGATCCCGTACCGGTGCCGTTATTATTCACATAAAGCTCCCCCGTAACTCCTGCGGTGCCGTTCACGGTGAGCTTCTGTCCGGGAGAGGTGGTGCCGATGCCAACCTCCCCGCCGTTGACCGCAAGCGTGGATGCTCCCGCTCCTCCATTCGTATTGAAAAGAATACGCCCATTCGATCCCGTTGTCCTTATTACCATATCGTTCGTTGCGGCATCCGTGGAATATGCTCCGTTCGCAGTTGCGAGAGCGACTTCACCTTCCGCAGTCCCGCTGTTTTGAAGGATATATGCCGGATTCGTGCCACTGATCGTTACTCCGGTCGCCGTCACCCCTGCCGGGAACGCGTAGTTCCCTCCCCCGGTGTTCGCGCCGAACGTGCCGGCGGAGACGTTGCCGGAAGCAATGGTGCCGGTATACGTGCCACTGATCGTGCCGGGAACGACGAGGTTGCCTCCGTTCGAATAGGTCAACGGATATCCACCAGGAGTGTTGCCGTTCGAAATGCGCAGGGTGTTGTTGTAGTTATCGAGCCAGAAGATGGAATCGCCGCTCACGTTCGGCTGGAGTTCGATGCCATTGTCCGTTCCCGCCGTACCCACGGCCACATTGCCGCTCACTGCCGCATTGTTCCCACTCACGCTGATCACGCCACTTCCGGAAGGAGGGGCCTGCGTGGGGCCCGTGAAGGCCGCGGCGATCGTAACGCCGAGCAATGCGGCGAAAAAGGCGCCGAGGAGGGTGGCAAGGTAGCCGATGATGCGGGAACGGGAGGATTTGATGGGGGTCATACCGTAGTTATAGTATACCAAAGTGGTACCGCAAAGGCATGGGGATAGAGCGGGGCGCGCATACGCGCCCGCCGCGAACGCTTTGCGATTACGGACTCCAGTTCACGATGACGTTATTGACGACCGGCGTCGACGTGGGCGTCGATACGAGCGTGACGATGTAGCGGAAATAGCGGTAATCGTTATAGAGGCTGTAGTTAAGGGGCGTCGGAGTGTTCGGCGCGCTCGGCACATAGTAGGTGTTCGCCGTCCCGTCGGGACCGGTGAAGTTCCATGGACCGCTCGACGAGTTGCTCACCGCAAACTGGAACTCGACCGTGGTGCCGGGCGGCTGGGTCCCCTCCCACTTCACGGAATCGAGCTGCGCGCCTTGCACGTCGCCCGTGTCGTACGGGATCGATTCGAGCGTGCCGACCGTGCCCGTCGCCACCCATTGCGTCGCCACATAAAAGTTCGAGGTCGAGCAGCTCGTATTGTTTGCGCAATTGAAGTCGATCCATCCGATTGCGTCGTTCCACGCCCATCCATGAAAATTGCCGTTCGCATCGATCGTCACCTGGTACGATACCGTTCCGGGACACGCCGCCGTGTTCTGGCCGCCGCAAAAACTGATCCACCCCACGCCGTCGTTCCACGCCCATCCGGAAAGGCTCCCCGAGCCGTCGTTCACCACCTGGTAGTTGGATGTCCCGCAGATATTGCCCGACGGCGATGTCGCGCAATCGAGCGAGATCGGCCCGATGGAAGAGCTCGCATAACCCGTGAGACCTGTGTTGCTTACCGTCACGGTGCCCGGAGAATAAAAGTCGATCCATCCGATCGCATCGTTCCACGCCCAGTGGGCATTGCCGCCGGAGCTGATGTTCGTGCTCGCTCCTATTGCCGTATGCGGCATATGTGACGCAAGCCCCATGCCGAGCAATGTGGCCGCGATGACCGCCGCGCCTACGGCCGCCATGCGGCATATGCGACGATGGGATGCGGGATGTGCCATACCATTAGTATACCATCACAAGGTTTCCACCTGGATCGATCCCGGGGAACTGTAGTTGATGTTGGTCGACGACGTGAACTCGAAATTCGTGGTGGTGACCGCGCCCGTACCCGTCGCCGGCCCGCCGCTCCAGTCGCTTTGACTGTAGACCTGCTCCTGATTCCGCGTGAGATACTCCGACACCGTGCTTGTAGGACCGCCCAGCCATCCATAGGCCACGGTAGCCTTCTTTGTTGAAGGGTCGTACGACCCGCCGCTCGTCACAATGTTTCCCGCCGCATCGCGATACACGTCGGTGATGTAAAAATAGCGCCAATACGACGTCGTCGCCTCGGCGATCGTTTGAATGCCGCTCGTTGCCATGTAGGGCGACGAGGAGGTGATGAGGAAGTACTCGTTCGATGTACCCGTGGCGACCGCAAGGATGCTGTGCCAGTTCCCGTTCGACCATGTCACAAGATTTCCGAGAAGGCCGCTCGCGAGAAAAGACGCCTGCTGAACCCGCTCCGCCTGAGTGCTCGTATTGAGCGCGGGGCCGATCGCGATCACTGCAGCGGAAATGAGGATCACGCCAATGGCGGTTCCCACGAGCACGTCCACGAGCGACTGGCCGTTCCGCGTCATCGGGTTATTTCCCCGTGGAAGAGGGCGAAGAAGGAAGCGAGGTTGGTGCGGTCTGCCCTGACGTACCCGCGGTGGGTGCCGAAGGAATCGAAGAGGACGCCGACGAGGAACCGGTTGACGAAGGTGCACCAGACTGGAGCGATGACGGATTCTCAAGGCCTTTCACGAGCTGGCTCCCGTTGCTGAGGCGCGTCCAGAAGAGTATCTGCTTCGGATCAAGGTTGATCTCATCCATCGGCCCCCAGAACACCCCCTTGAACGGCGCGACGGAAATCTGCGTCTGGCCGTTAGGTCCCGTCGCCCGGTTCAAATACCATACGTCCGTCATGTGCGGGGACGGGAACCATGACAGTTTTCCGAAATAAATGTCGCCGCTCGTGAGATAGACCGCGGAATAGGGTGAAGGGCCGTTCGGATTCTGTCCGGCGATCATGTCCATCCACGCCCAGGTGGCCGCACCCGCGATAACGATGATAATGACGATCCCCCATGCTATCTTCTTTCCCGTCAGACGTATTTCCATGGTTCGT
>JAKABL010000019.1:1769-12614 GCA_021801885.1 bacterium | reverse complement strand
ATCGTGTCGGCGAAGAGCCCCTGTATCTCCACGGGCGTGGCGTTCGTCGCCACGTCCCAGTCCTTGGGGACACGGCCGAGCATCATATCGCGCACGCACCCGCCCACAAGGTACGCCTCGAACCCCGCCTCCATGAGGGTCCTGCAGATGTCCGCCACTACCTCGGGGGGGGCGATCGAGTGTCGTTCCATAGTCCTTATTGTAGGCGATTCCAGGACGTCTGGGAACATGAGAATGCTTGCGCGATGAGGTCCCTACGCATATACTGCGGTCAGTAATTTCCCACTGAAAGAGAGGGCATGATGGCAATCCGAGTCGACAAGAAGATGGCGGTATGGATCTTCGACCGCCTGGTCGATGCACGTATCCGCATGCACTATCCCTATAACCTTTCGAAAGCAACCCCTCCCCAGGTTCCGGAAAATCTTCCGCGGTCACTTACACGGGGATCGAAGGAGCATGCGCTCTTCCTTTTTGCGCTCTGCTACTGGATGCGAGGCGGCATCGAAAGCGATACGGCGACACGCCAGCTTGCGGCACTGTACGACTTCGCCCCAAATATATTCCTCCCGGAATGTGCGGCGAAGATGTATCCCTGCGTCCTTAGGGGGCTGTTCCGTTTCGCGGGCCTCACCTTCAACGCCGACCAGATCGCGCACCTCTGGAAGGCCAATGCCAAAAAGTTGGCGGAAGAATGGGGTGGCGATCCTCGCACCATCTTCAGCGGCATCGATACCTATGAAGAAGCATGCGCGCGGATCCAGAATAAGAACGGCAAGGGGTTCGGCGGATTCCAGGAAAAAATGGTGAGTATGATCATCTATTTCTTCATGGATGCCGGCATGATCGACCGCTGGAACTTTCCTCCGCCGGTGGATTTCCATTGCCTCCGTATCGTGTTCGCCAGCAAGATCGTACGAGCGAGCACACGCGACAGGACGCGCAACGGGTTCTATACGAAGCCGGTCCTCGCGACCGTACGGGAGCTGCTTCGCGAATACTGCGCGGAGCGGAATGTCGATCCGGTCATTCTCTGCGAGGCGCTCTGGATCCATTCCCGCATCATGTGCGCGGAACATCCGGGCAACATGAGCATGGTGAGCAAAACGCGAAAAGGGAGAAGGACGAAGATCACGCCCGTCCCCCGCTGGACCGCCGCGCAGGCACGCGCCTACGAACGGACATGTCGCGTCTGCCCAATAGAAGATGTCTGCACATTCTGCATTCCCTCGGCCCATTACTACATAGGAGGGATGCTGCAGATGCGATGCGTTCGCGACGCGCCGCCGCAACAATCGCTCTTCTCCATCCTTGATTAGGCGAAGATCCATGAGCCGCACGAACATCCGTGCGGCTTTTTTAACAGGCTTTCCCCAGATCCCCATTGCCCTCGAAAAGGAGCGGGGGCATACTGAAATCAGTAACTCCCCACATTCTCTTTCGGAGGTGCGGTCGTGGCAACGACCATTGCAGATTTCCCTATCTATAAAGATGAGGATCGCCACACCCACCTCGCATATTATTTCGAGAGGCTGGCGCGGTGGCTGCTCCATATGGAGCTTATGCTCCCTGACGAATGGGCGCAGAAGAAATCGCTCGATCATTTCGATCTTGACGTGGATTCGCTCCGCGCCTTCATTGAAGTGAAAGGGTGCAGCAACAACGATGCGCTCAAACTATTCCGGGATCAACTGGAGGGCTGGCTCGGGTCCCTCGGGTTTCCGGTCGAAGACGGTTTCGTATGGATATTCATCTATCGAAATCGCGCAA
The DNA here is from genome assembly GCA_021801885.1 of bacterium. Classification (GTDB taxonomy): domain Bacteria; phylum Patescibacteriota; class Minisyncoccia; order UBA6257; family 2-01-FULL-56-20; genus JAKAGE01. The sequence goes on along the minus strand of JAKABL010000019.1, from coordinate 10,844 downwards.
ACAAGGAGATCGAAGGAATCCGGCCAAGACTGCTTAAAGAAAAAAGCGGCAAATCCTGGAATTCGCTTTCGAAATTCCTTTCGAAGAACACCTCGGAAGCGATCGTGATCGACGTCAAACTTCTCGCCATGCTCTGCGAACGTTACGGCACGCGCGCATACACGCGCGACAAGTTCCGGGACAGGGAAACGGTACGCGTCACGCGAACCATATTGAAGCGGCTCGCGCAGAACGCGCGCACTTCGCTCGCGGAGCTCGGCTTCGCTCCCGAAGAGATCGCGCGCTGGCTCCCGCCCGGCGCGCACGCCATCCGGCCGCGCACCATCGATACGGTGTTCGACGACAAGAAGGTGCAATTCACCCTTATCCCCCTCTTGCCGAACGGCGCAAAGCGGAGATTCCTCCGCCAGATGAACGGCAATGTAAAAAAATAATCCCACAGGGCGTTCCTGTGGGACTTTTTTATAGAAAACTGCGATACGCTATCGCACTTCAGCGCCGAATTCCTTCGCCGTCGCATCCTCCAACTTCTTGTGGAGGGCATCCACTTCCTCGTTCGTGAGCGTGCGGTCGTTCGCGCGATAGGTCACACGGTACGCATAGCTCTTCTTGTCAGCACCGAACTTCCCGTCGTTCTCATACTGGTCGATGAGCTCCACCTGTTCCACGAGGTCTCCCGCAACATCGCGCACAAGATCGAAGTAATCGTTGGGCGTGAATGTCTTGGGTACCACGAACGAGATGTCGCGGATCGCGGGCGGGTATTTGCTCACTTCGACGAACGCGGTCCCCATGTGGAGCTGCTTCTTCACGCGCGGGTCCTCCGACCACAGGAGGCGGATGTCGGGAAGCTTCATGCTGATGATGGCGAGTCGCTCGAGGCCGAAGCCGAACGCCCAGCCGTTATACCCTTCGACGCCGAAGTGCTTCATGACGCTCGGCTTCGGCATCCCGCCGCCGAGGATCTCGATCCATTGCCCGTTCACGTCTACCTCCACCTGGAGCGACGGATTCGTGTACGGGAACGTATCGTCGAGGAAGCGATAGTTCGCGTCGTCGCCGAAAAGACCCTTTACGATCTCGCTGAGCGCCTCGCGCAGGTCGCGGAGGGAAAGCTGCTTTGTCTCGTCCGGCACCATATAGAGCCCGCCGAACTGATGGAAGATGTTCATGTGCCTGCGGTCGATCTCGTCCTTGCGGTAAACCTTGCCGTAGCAGATCACCCCGAACGGTTCGCGCTTCGCGATCTTCTCTTTTATTTCGGGAAGGTTGCAGTAGTAATACCACATCACCGTGTCGTGCGTGCGGAGGATGTTCGCATCGTCGATATAGTACGTGTCCGAACGGCTGCGCGCGGGATGATCGGCGGCAAAATCGAAAAGGTCGAAACTCACCGATGCGGGCACCACCTCGGGAATGATCACATTATCGAAATCCTTGAGCACCGGCACCGTGCGCACCGTCTCCACAATCTCGTGAAGCGGACTGTCCGGCGTCCGCGAAAGGTCCGGCATCGTCAAATAGCGCTTGATGCGGGCGGCCTCGGCATCGGTACGTCCTTCGAGCGAGGCGAGCGCCTTGCGCTGATCGTCGAGGGGAATCTGATAGTCCATGGGAAAAGTATAAAGACATTGGAGAGGCCGCGCAACCGCGGCGGCCGGCGCCACGGAAGATCCGCGCGCGCCATCCGTCAGATCGCGCGGGAGCCCACGTCCTTCACGCCCTTTATTCCTTTGAGCTTCGCGAGGATCCGCTCCACCTTCTTGGCGTCGTTCGTGTTGATCTCCACTTTGTTCACGTGCAGCACGCCGCCTTTGGCGGTCTCGGCATGAAAGCTCAAAATGCCGACGCGCGACTGGGCGATAGCCCCCGAAATATCCTTGATGAGCCCCACGCGGTCCTCCACGGTAAGCTTGAGCTCCGTACGGGCGAGCGACTTCGATCCCGCGGCAGCGGCGCGGATCGCGGACGCCTTGCGCCGCATGGCAAGGCGGATATGGTCACGGGCCATGGCGGTCTTCACGAAACGAAGCCAGTCCTCGGAGGGCTTCTTCCCTTTTTGCGTGACGATCTCCACCACGTCGCCGGACTTGAGCGCCCGGTCAAGCGGCACGACCGCGCCATTCACGCGGGCCCCGACGGTCGCGTTGCCCACTTCGGAATGGATGTGATAGGCGAAGTCCACCGGCGTCGAACCGAGCGGAAGGTCGATGACGTCGCCGCGCGGCGTCACGGCGAAGATGCGGTCCTGGAAAAAGTCGATCTTCATGGCACGGAGGAATTCCTCGGGATCGCTCGCGGACTGTCCGGAGAACTGTTCCTGCCAGTGCTTCAATTGCTGGACCCACTTGAGCTCCGCGGCAAGCTTTTGCCCCGAGGGCGCCGCGCCGCCGTTGGCCAAGGGATTCGTGCGCTCCTTGTAGAGCCAATGCGCCGCGACGCCGTACTCGTTCTCGTCGTGCATGGCGCGCGTACGGATCTGGAATTCGATCGTCTTCCCTTCGGGCCCGATCACCGTCGTATGGAGGCTGCGATAGGCGTTCGGCTTCGGCATGGCGATATAATCCTTGATGCGCCGCGGAAGGGGCGGATAGGTCTCGTGGATCACGCCGAGAGCGGCGTAGCACTCGGGAAGGGTGTCCACGATGACGCGCATCGCGACGAGATCGTAAATGCGCCCCATGTCCATATCGTGGCGGAGCATCTTCTTATAGAGCGAGCTGTAACGCTTCGCGCGGATCTCGAGCTCGCGCGGGTGTATGCCGTGCGCCACAAGCAGCGCCTCGACCTTCGGTCTCACTGTTTCGAGATAGTTCATGCGCTCCTCATAATGCTCTTTCGATGATGAAAGGAGCCAGCGATATTCCTGGGGATAGAGGAACGGGAACGCAAGGTCCTGGAGCTCTCCGCTCAGATTGTGCATGCCGAGACGGTATGCGAGCGGCGCATAGATCTCGTCGGTCTCGAGCGCGATGCGTCGCTGCTTCGCGGGAGGGAGCGCGCCGAGCGTCTGCATATTATGGAGCCGGTCGGCGAGCTTGATGAACACGACGCGGAGGTCCTCGCTGAGCGCAAGGATCATCTTCCTCAGATTCTCCGCCTTGTGCGCCGCCGCCATCGCCGCCCTTCCTCCCCCGCCTTCCCCCGTCGTCGCGGGAACGCCGTTCACCCCGCGGTATTTCACGTGGCCGAGCTTCGTCACGCCGTCCACGAGGAACGCGACCTCGTCGCCGAACTCCTTGCGTATCGTCTCGAGCGGGACGCCCGTGTCCTCGACCGTATCGTGCAGAAGTGCCGCCGCGACCGTGGCGTCGTCGAGATGCCACTCGCGCAAAATCTCCGCAGCGGCAACGGGATGATTGATATAGGGCTCCCCGCTCTTCCGCGCCTGGCCTTTATGCGCGCGTTCCGCGAATGCATACGCGCGCGCAATAAGACCACCGGGATCCTTTTTTGCGATATCCTTGATGGTCTCCATGGGAATATCCTCAATGATAGTGGGGATATACCTTCTTTTCAATTCGTACCGATCCCCGACGATTCTCTCAGTCCTTCCTGCCAAGTCGCCGCAGAATGTTCTCGAGCTCCTCTTCGGAGAAGAACGCGATGCTGATCCTGCCGTTGTTGGCGTTCTTCTGGATCTCAATGGGCGCCCCGAGCTCCGTCGAAAGTTCATCGCGCAGCATGCGCACCTCCGGCGGCAGAATGACCGGCTTCAGGGGCGGTCGCCCGCGCCGGGGCGCCGGGGGCACGCCGCTGCCCATGCCGGGCACGATGCCAAAACGGGCGTTATCTCCGGACGTATCCCCCTCCTTGCGGCCAAGGAACGTATAGCGCTGGATCCGCTCGCGCACGTCGCGCGTGGTCAATTTATCATCGATGATCTCCTGAAGGAGGCGTCGCTGGATTCCGGCATCATCGAGCGCAAGGAGCATGCGCGCATTGCTCTCGCTCACCGTACCGTTCTCCACGGCCCGCTGGATGTCCTCGGGAAGATCGAGCAGGCGCACGGTGTTCGCCACCACTTCGCGGGACTTGCCGAGCTTCGCCGCGATTTCGCGCTGGGTCATGCGGAATTCCTCCTGAAGGCGCTGAAAGGCACGCGCCATCTCGATCGGATTGAGGTTCTCGCGCTGGATGTTTTCGATCACGCCAAGTTCGAGCTTCTCCCGTTCAAGGCTCACGTTCCGCACGATCGCGGGCACGCGCGCAAGGCCGAGCATCTTCGCCGCCATATAGCGGCGCTCCCCCGCAATGATCTGATATTCGACCTCGATCCCGTTCACGACCTCCTTCTTTATCTGAGAGACCACGATGGGCTGCAGCATGCCGAATTCACGGATGGAATTCGCGAGGTCGCGGATCCCCTCCTGATCGAACGTGCGGCGCGGCTGGTCGGGATTCGGCACGATGCGCTCGAGCTCGATCTGGAAGATCGACTGCGGCGGCGTCGGGTGCGCGCCCGGCGCGGGTTCCTTTTTGGGGATCAACGGATGGGACGGCTGTGGACGCGCGCCCTGCGGCGAGGATGCCTGCGGCGCAGGATGCGAAGATTGGGGCGCAGCCGCACGCTTCTCGAGGGGAGGCCGGGACTGAGAGTAGGGCTGGGGCTGGGGCTGGGGCTGGGGCTGGGGCTCGCGCGGGGCATCAGAAGGGCCCTGGCCTTCCCCCTGGCCGCCGTTCTTCGGTATCAATGATTCCAATCCTTTGCCGAGCATGAAGGTGAATGTGGGTGGATACTTTCTTTAATCCTACCGTGGATCGTCAAATGTTGAAATTCCCGAAATCCTGGCTCGCGAACGCCTCACGGGCGGGATCGAGGGAAGGCTCCTGGGCGATGATCTCCTTTGCGAGCGCCTCGTAGGCAAGCGCGCCCGGCGAGTCGGGGCGGTACAGGATGATCGGCTTCGAAAAGCTCGGCGCCTCGGCGAGCGCGATCGCGCGCGGCACCTCGACCTCGAAGACGTGGTGCGGGAAATGCCGCCGGATGTTCTTCGACACCTCCCGCGAAAGATGCTCCCGCTTGTCGTACATCGTGATCACCGCACCCGTGATCCGGAGCGGATGCTGCATGTTCGTGCGGATGAGATCGATCGTCTCGAGAAGCTGGCCGATGCCCTCGAGCGAATAGTATTCCGTCTGCACGGGAATGAGGATCTCGTCGGCCGCGATCATCCCGTTCACCGTGAGGAGCGAAAGCGACGGCGGAAGATCGATGAGGATGTAATCGTACTCGTGCCGCACGCGGTTGATGAACGTGCGAAGGTAATACTCGCGGTTCGGCATGTCCACGAGCTCCACGAGCGCCCCGGCGAGATGCGGCGATCCGGGAATGAAATGGAAATTATAGATCATGCTCGGACGAATGAGCTGCGACGCTTCCGCGGCGCCCACGATGCCGTGGTAGATCGAGAGTCCATCCGGCACCTGCAAATGTCCGAGCGCCGAGCTCGCATTCGCCTGCGGATCGAAATCGATCAAAAGCACCCGCTTCCCCTGCGCGGCGAGATATGAGCCGAGATTGACCGCGGTCGTCGTCTTGCCGACGCCGCCCTTTTGATTGCAGATCGCGATAACGCGTGCCATATACCCTTATTTTACGGCACGTGCGCGCTTTTCACAATAAAAAGGCCGCGCAACGCAAATACATTGCACGGCCTGAACGATCTTCCTTCGCTAGCGCGCGGTCGCAGCGTCGGGGTGCCGAAGGGCGATTTCCCGATTGCTGTAGTAGGCACGGCCGGTCACCTCATCCCGCACCGGCACGAACGGAGGAAGCACGACGCTGCGTGCCGCATCGGTAAGTTCGATCTCCATGAGCGGACCTTCCGCGACGCCGTTGAACGCATCCAATTCGAAATACTGGCCTTCCCAAAGGAAGCAGTACCGAAATTTTCGGATGGTCCCTGCCGCCGGATCGCGGCGCCGCAGCAGATGATAGTATTCCTTCCAATCGAGAAGCCGCTCCGTTTCGGTGCGTACTCCGGACGGGGTCATCATGGATTTTCGGGTGAGATAATAGACCCAGGAATTGCCGTCGAAAGAACGCCGCCGCACGCGAACCTCCTCCTCTCCTTCTTCCGGAAGAAGATAGGTCTGCTCGATGTGGATCTTTTGATAGGGCACCGGAAACGCATCCAGATCGGGCATGCGCGCCAAGAGATATTTCTTCTCTATCTCGAGCGGCTGCGGCACGCCCACTACGCCGCAGATCTCCCGGATCACATTCCCTATCTTCTCCTGGAACCCCGTCGCATTGCCGACCGTGCGGAAATGTCCCCAGCCAAGGTACGCACGTTCGATGAGATCGTCGAGCGCGCGCGCCTCTTCCAAGGATTCATCGCGCGCATGGTTGTTGGCGCAGGTGTAATAGGCTTCGGCGCCATAGGCCGCGGTGGTCAGTTTAATGATCGCATCGCATTCCTTGAACGCATCCTCCTGAGTATATCCCGCATCCCGAAGAAGATGCGCATAGTGCTCGTCGCGGAAAGGAGGATCCTGATAGACCCATCCGTCGCGCGTCGGGCGATCCATCGCGATAAGGGTATTGCGTCCGGTCACGCGCGCCGATTCGCGCATGACATTGAGATTGCAGCAGGTCCATTGGATGATGCCGCGTTGGTGCACCCAGACCTCCTCCATTTTGGAAGCCCTCAGGGCTTCTTTGAGCGGCATTCCCTGCTCCATGAGGTGCGTCGCCGCCTCCTTGAGCGTGAATACCTGCCACCCCGTCATGGCGGGTATCTTCTCGGAGATCACGCTGAGCGCCGTGCTCTTTCCGGAACACGGTCCTCCCGTAAGCCCCACCACTACTATGCGCGCCATAGTGCTTCTCCCTTCTTAATGCTCAATTGGTAATGCTCCTTCTGCCATCACTATAGAGTATGCGCCCGCTAAAACGCAATTTGAAAAAAAGCGTTCTTTTCCGTATAGTAAATCTGCATTTCAGGCCCGGGTGGCGGAATGGCAGACGCAGGGGACTCAAAATCCCCCGATCGCAAGGTCGTGAGGGTTCGACTCCCTCCTCGGGCACCTTTGCTCAACGCATCAAAAAACATCGAAGCGCGCTCGCGCTGCTCTCTCTTGCTATCGCAGCCTCAAGGAACAATTTCGATCGTCGTATCCTTGGCAACCGAACGGACGATCGCAAGGAGATCGTCCTTGGAAAGCGCGATGCAGCCCGCCGTCGGCGAATATCCTTCGCGCGCCACGTGCATGAAGATCGCGCTCCCTTTTCCCGACACGGGAGGATCGTCATTGTATCCGATCACCACGATAAGATCGTAGAGGTGGTCATCGCGCCAGAGGGATTCGGCGCTCTTCGCATACGGCACTGTCACGCGGCGATTATACTCCGCGTCGGCAGGATCGTCGCACCAGCCGTCATTCGGCGAAAGCGGCGACGAAGGAAGCGCGGTGGAGAGCGCCTCGATCCTGTCCGGCCGATACCGCACCTCCCGCAGCGCGAACGTTCCCGCCGGCGTCACGCCATCGCCTTCTTCCTTATTGGCCGCGACGCCTCCCCTCCCCACCGCGCAGCGGTAAGACCTGCCGTGCCACTCGAGCGTCCCCGATGCGTTTACGGATATTGTGCCCATGCCCCCATGGTATCATACGGTGCCGACGGGAGGAATCGAACCTCCGACCTTGGCCTTATGAAAGCCCTGCTCTAACCCCTGAGCTACGTCGGCATGTGCCCACCCGCGCATACGAAAGATACTATAAGGGAATCGGCGAGGATTTTCAATTCCTAAATGGACGACGAGGGATAAAAAAGGATTGCATTCACCCGTAAAATATCGGATACTGCTCGTATGCCCCGCACGACATCCATTCCCTTTTTCCTCTTTGATACCTATATGGCGATGGTCCGGCACAGTGTCGGCACCGCCATGTTCCGCAACGCATATTATAAGGTGAACGGCAAAAAGGAGGATGTGCTCCGCGACGGCGACCTTTCCTGCGCAGTCTACGTATCCTCGCTCCTCTCGCTCCTGGAGCTCATTCCCGAAGTGCACACCACCGTGAGAGGGACTGTCGAGGATATGCGGAACGTGGGCTGGCGGCGCATTACAAGACCCCGCAAAGGCTGCGTGATCGTATGGGGCGCAAAGACCTTTAAAAAAAGCGGCGAGACCCACGGCCACATAGGATTCTATATCGGCAACCAAAAGGCGATCAGCAACAGTTCGAAAAAGCGCGCCCCGGCCGTCCACCATTGGACCTACGGCAAAAAGGGCAGTGCATCGCACAGGACAATAGAAGCGATGTATTGGCATAACCAACTTTCACACTAATCACCTCATATCACCATGTTCGATCAACTCAAACAGATACAGGAGATGAAGCGCATCCAGGATGCGATGAAGCAGGAACACGAGACGGTCCAGAAGAAAGGCATCACCGTCACGGTGAACGGCACGCTCGAAGTGGAGCGCATCACGCTGAATCCCGCGCTCTCCCCGGCGGAGGCGGAACGCGCGCTCGTAGAATGCATCAATGACGCGAACAAGTCCCTCCAGAAACGCCTCGCGAAGACCATGATGGGCTCGGGGATGCTCAAGGGATTCTAACGAACGTCGCGCCCTCGGACCATACACCGCACCCTTTCAGGTGCTGTTTATCGTTCCACCGTCCCACCCATCGCCTCCCAATCGTGCAGTCCGCCGAGATTCACGATCCGGGATGTACCGGCCCGCACGAGGATCATCTTCGCCACATCGGAACGGCCGCCCGACCGGCAGTAAAGATAGACCGATCCCCCATCCGGCATCGGCGGGATCTCCCCGGCCATGATGCGATCGAGAGGGAAATGGACCGCGTGCGCCGCGTGCCCGGTATCCCACTCCTCCGCAGTGCGCACGTCTATCAATGTCGCCCTCCCTTCGGTGATTTCCTTAATAATAGTATGTGCATCCATACTAGCTATACGTTTCCCGCCTTTATAATTATTACCCGTCTCCGCGCGATCGTTGGCCCGCCGCGCGCCGCCGTCACCAATTCTCCGAACGGGTGAATGCGGCGAACTGCGCCATCGCATGCTTGGTGATCGGACCCACTGCGCCGTTCCCGACC
>JAKABL010000019.1:0-1669 GCA_021801885.1 bacterium | reverse complement strand
AGCGCGAGTCCGATGACCGCGGCGGAACGGAACAGGCGATCAATATGCCGATCGAGCATGAACGGCCGCTGGGGCGGGTAGGTGATCAAGAAATCGAACACCGCGTACCCCCGCAGCAAGCCGAGGTCCCTCACCGATACCACAAGATCCTTTTCCTCCACCAGTTTCCCGTTCAAAAAATGGGTCGCACCGGATTCCATACCATTTATTCTACCGCGTTCCGCGAAAGCTTCAATGTCTATCCGCAAAACCCTACGCACGCGTTGTGCACAGGGTTTTCCATGCCGAATATCCCTTCACCGGCGGAAGCGAATCTCTTATTCGCTCGTCTTCCCGTCGAAATGCTCCGTGTCGGCTTCTGCGTCCGCCTTTGTTTTATGGATAACACCGTCGCGATGATGCGGAGGCATGTAAAGGGTGTAAAGCTTCATGGAATCCGATCTGGTATTCACGATATTGTGCGTGGTGCCCGCAGGGACGACGACAACGCTGCCATCCTCAAGATCGTGGGAAACGCCGTTCACGATGGCGCGTCCTGCGCCTTTCTCTACCCGAAGAAACTGATCGACGTCATGGACCTCTTCCCCGATATCTTCATTGGGAAGCAACGACATAAGCACGAGCTGGCTGTGTTTGCCGGTATACAATACCCGGCGGAAATTTTCATTTTCCCGCGAAAGCGTTTCGATATTTTCTACATAGCCGTTCATGCTCTCTATATACTGCTTCATACGCGAACATATTTCACCGGCAATGAAGTTTTTATTTTAAGAGGTGTCTCGCAAAGGCGTGATACTGGAAAATAGGCTATCAAAGAATCCCCCACTCGAGGGCTTTCTGCCTCATGTCATTCTTAATGTCCTCCTCCATGGTTTTATAAAGCGGATGAACATCCATGTTCATCTCACGACCATCCTTGTCGGCCGTTAATCTTCCAATCACAGACTTCTGATCAATGGCGATAACCGACGTGGCGCTTTCTTGTGTGATATCAATTTTATTACCCACGTTTTTATATATGGTTTCCCGACCTTTGGGCACATTTAATTATAGTTAAAAATTCCCGTTTTTTATTAACGGACTTGATTCGGAAACGCAAAAATAACCCTGACGGGAGTCGATCCTACTCTACCTCACCGACCTTGGTTGTTGCGGGGGCAGGACTCGGACCTGCTTCGGAAGCTTATGGGGCTTCCCGGAAAACCTTTCCCAACCCTCCCGCGCGAGGCATAGCGGCATAGCACACCCTCCGCGTAAACGGACGATGATGACGCGCACCTGCGGAAACCCGTTCACGGATATCTTTTGGAAGCGATGGACGCGACCATAGAAATAACGATCAGGTTCGGGAACATCATATCATGAAAATGCGGTATTCGCAATAGATTCCCGGGGCGCCTGCGCACCGCGGGATGGCGCAAAACCCCATGCGCCCCGGGACGCAGTGCGGTATAATGCCGTTATGCATACGAAGAAGATCGCGCTTCTTGGGTTCGATCGCGAAGGGCGGTCCACGTTCCGCCTGCTCCGCGAAGATCCCGCATTTCGCGATGCGGAACTATGGATCCTCGATAGGGACGAGAATGTCGCACTCCCCCCGGGCGCCCATGCGCGCCTCGGCGAAGGATACCTTGCCGCGCTCGACGAGCTCGGTCCCGGGGACATCGTT
>JAKABL010000018.1 GCA_021801885.1 bacterium | reverse complement strand
CTACGCGCGCACGTCATGGTTCATCGCGATGGCGAAGCTGCGGAAAGAGCTCCGTGCGAACAATGAGGGGGTATATTGGCAGCCTGCCCATATTAAAGAAGGCCGTTTCGGCGAATGGCTGAAGGAGGCGAAGGACTGGAATCTCTCGCGTGAACGCTATTGGGGCGCGCCGCTTCCGATCTGGGAGTGCCGCACGTGCGGTCATACGGAGGTGGTCGGCAGTCTCGCGGCGCTCGATGCGCTCGCGGGAGGGGCCAAGAACCGTTACTGGACGATGCGCCACGGCGAGGCGAAAAGCAATACGCTGAACGTGCTCGACTCGGGCCAGCGGAAGGACCTTACGCTCACGCCGCGGGGGAGGAAGGAAGCGGAGCGCTCGGCAAAGGCCTTTGTGGCCGCGCGCAAGAAGCGGAAGGAAACCGTCGATCTCATCATCCATTCCGGCATCGCGCGCACTTCGGAGACTGCGGAGATCGCGCGGAAGGCGCTCGGTCTTTCCGCAAAGGAATGCATCGCCGATCCTCGCCTTGAGGAGATCCACCTCGGCCCTTCCCTCACCGGCCTTTCCATTGAGAAGTATCGGGAGCGCTTTCCCTCCTTTGCATCGCGGTTTGCGGAGCGTCCCGAGGGAGGAGAGTCGGTGCGCGACGTGCGCGCCCGTGCATGGAAGTTCCTTGAGGAATGCGAAAGAAAATACGAGGGGAAGCATATCCTGATCGTGAGCCATGAATATACGATCTGGGCGCTCGCACAGACCGCCGAAGGATGGAGCGAGCGCCGGGCCATCGAGGAGATGGCGCCCGGAGGGGAAAAGAAGAAGGCATTCATAGGGTTTGCCGAGGTGCGTCCGTTGCGCCCCATGACGGTGCCGCGCAACGATGAGGGCGAGATCGATCTCCACCGTCCGTTCGCCGATGCGATCGCGCTGCCATGCCCGCACTGCGCAAACGCGGGCGCGCATGGCGCGATGCATCGCGTGCGCGAAGTGGCGGACGTCTGGTACGATTCGGGCGCGATGCCGTACGGCCAGGTCCATTTCCCGTTCGAAGGCGGTGCGGCGCACCGCGCGCCCGCGCGGTCATCCAAAAACGGCACGGCACCCGCGACCCTTCCTTTCCCCGCGGATTACATCGCGGAAGGAATGGACCAGACCCGCGGATGGTTCTATACGCTCATGGCGATCGCGACCGCGCTCGGCTACGGAGCCCCGTATCGTAATGTGGTCGTGCTCGGTCTCATTAATGATAAATTCGGACAGAAGATGTCGAAGTCGAAAGGCAATGTCGTGGAGCCGTTCGCGGTGATCGACAAATACGGCGTCGATGCGCTCCGATGGTATTTCTTCACCGGGTCGCCGCTCGGCGAACCGAAGAATTTCGATGAAGGCGAGATCGCGAAGGCGTTCCGCCGCACGCACCTCATCGTCTATAACTCGTTCGTGTTCTGGAAGACGTATGCCGATCGCGGCGCGAAGCTCTCCCCGGCGATCGTTGCCGGCACGGCGAAACCCGCGCACGTGCTCGATCGGTGGATCCTCGCGCGGCTCGCGGAGACGTCGGCTGCGGTCACGGCGAAGCTCGACGCCTATGAGATCCGCGAAGCGGCGCTCGCGCTCGATGCGCTCGTGGACGATCTTTCGCGGTGGTACATCCGCCGTTCGCGCCGGCGCCTCCAGAAGGCGGCGAACGCCGCGGATTATAAGGCCGCCTCGGCCACGCTTCGCCACGCGCTGCAGACGGTGGTGACGATGATGGCGCCTTTTACGCCGTTCTTCAGCGAGGCGCTGTACGGCGCGATGGGCGGCGCGAAGGAATCGGTGCATCTCGCATCATGGCCGGTGGCGTCCGCGCGGACAACGGCACGCGGGCAGGCGCTCCCCGCGCCGTCCAAGAAGCTGATCGATGCGATGGCCGCGGTGCGGACCTACGCGGCGCTCGGCCTTGCGAAGCGCGCGGAAGCGGGCATCAAGGTACGCCAGCCGCTCGCATCGATGACGATACCCGGAACGCTCGGGAAGGAGCTCGATGCGATCCTTGCCGACGAGGTGAATGTAAAAAAGATCGCGGTGAATGCAAAGGCGAAAGCGCCTTCGCTCGATACCGCGATCACGCCCGAGCTTCGCGAGGAAGGGCTCTTCCGCGATGCGGTGCGCATGTTCCAGGAACTCCGGCAGAAGGCGGCGCTTGCGCCGAAGGACAGGATCGTGGCCATGATGGCGCTCCCGGCATCGGTCGCGCGCGCCGTCGTCCGGCATGAAAAGGCCTTTATGGCGGAAATCGGCGCCGCGCGCATCGAGACGGGCCGTGCGGAAAAATTCGATGCGGAGATGGAAGCCACTATGGACGGCGAGGCCGCGTGGGTGGCGATCAGAAAGATATAAACAGCGGGCGACGAAAAAACGGCGCGGGGGATACGGCGGCGCGTTATGCCGAAAATCCCACGCGCCGTTTTACTTCGGCGATCTTCGCTTCGGCGGCCTTGGTCGCCTTTTTCGATCCCTTATCGAAGATGGCGGTGACCTTCGAGGGAGCGGAGAGGAGCGTTCTCTTTTTGGCGCGGAACTCGGCGAAGTATCCGGCAACGAGCCCGGCGAGCTTCCGCTTGAGTTCCGCATAGGATTCGCCGTCGAATTCCGCCGCCACGGCGCGGGGCTCCAGGTGGGTGAGCGCGGCATAGATCTCGAGCAGGTTCGCGAGCCCGGGCCGTTTCTCGGGGTCGTAGGCGATCGTCGTTTCGGAGTCGGTGACCGCGCGCGCGATCTTCGCCTTGATGGCCTCCGGTTCGTCGTCGAGGAAAAGGCATCCTTCCGGTTGTGACTTCGACATCTTTTTCAAAGGATCTTTGAGCGACATGACGCGGGGCGTCTTGGTGAGAAGTCCCTTCGGTTCGATGAAGGTCTCGCCGAATTTCGCGTTGAACTTGCGCGCAAGGGTGCGCGTGAGCTCGAGGTGCTGGAGCTGATCGTCGCCGACGGGCACCGTGCGCGCCCCGTAGAGGAGGATGTCGGCCGCCATCAGTACGGGATAGGTGAAGAGCCCGGCGTTGATGTTCTCTTCCTGGCGCACGGATTTGTCCTTGAACTGCGTCATGCGCTGCAGCTCGCCCATGGGGGTGATCGTGCTCAGGATCCACATGAGCTCGCTATGCGCGGGAATATGGGATTGCACGTAGAGCACGGATTGCTTGGGATCGAGCCCCGCCGCAAGATAGTCGGCGGAGAGCTCGGTGATCTGCCGGTGCTTCTCGCGAAGATCGAACGGTTCCGTGATGGAGTGCAGGTCTGCGATAAAGAAGTGGCACTGGTACTCGCCCGAACGCTGGAGGTCGACGAAATTTTTGAGCGCGCCGAGATAGTTGCCGATGTGCAGTCTGCCGCTCGGCTGGATGCCGGAAACCAGAACGGAGGTCTTGGCGCGGGAGGTCGTGCGTGACGTTGCGGAACGCCCAGATGCAGATGAGGATGGCGAATGGATCATAACGTGATTGTATCATGAGGGATGGCCAATGGTATACTAAGAGCATGGAATCATGCATTCGAACGCAGGATGACATTGCGGACGGGGTTCTGAGCGGTGATCGACGGTACGCACAGCCCCCGCGTCTCTCTCGCGGCGCCTTTACACTCATTGAGCTTCTCGTGGTGATCACGATCATCGCCATCATGGGCGTCGTCGTCGTGCTTGTACTGAATCCCGCGCAGCTCCTCGCGCAGTCCCGCGATGCGCGGCGCATTTCGGACCTTTCCGCGCTGAACGGCGCCATAACGTTCTACCGTTCCCAGGAAGAAGGCGCAACAAACTATTCCCTTGGGAGCAGCACGCAGGCATATCTGTCCGTGCCGGACCCGAGCGCCACGTCATCGGCGGGATCGGCATGCCAGGGGCTCGGCGTGCTTTCAAATCCCGTGTATGCGAACCATTGTGCGGCAACGTCGTCATATCAAAACATGGACGGCACCGGATGGATTCCCGTGGATTTTTCTTCGCTCGCCTCGGGTGCGCCATTTTCCTCGCTCCCCGTCGATCCGGTGAATCAGACAAGTTCGGGACTCTACTATACCTACGAGACGAACGGCGCGCAGTTCGTGGTGGCCGCGTTGCTCGAATCCAACAAATATGCCGCCACGGCGGCGAAATCAGGCGGCATCGACCCCGCGCTCTATGAGGTGGGCACTGGAGTGCAATCGCTCCCGCTCATTGGAAGGGGCCTTGTGGGGTATTGGCCGATAAATGAGGGCTCAGGGACGGCAGCGTACGATTACTCCGGAAATGCGGCAACGGGGACATGGAGCGGAACGATGACGAACGGAAGCTATTATACGAAGGATGCCAATGGACATTATGTGGGAATGTTCGATGGGACGGACAATTTTCTCACCATGAATTCCACAATGGGAGTATCGGGAACGTTTACGGTGAGCGTATGGGCAAACCCTTTCGATGACGGTACGCGCACCTTTTTCAGTTCTCGTGCGGAAGGTAATACATTTGACGCGAAATTCATGAACGGTAATCTGATCCACGCAGATATCGGGAACGGTTCGTCATGGATCACCACTGCGGCAGACGCTTCCTTCACCTACACGACCAATACATGGTACGAGATCACCTATGTGGTGACCCCCACAAGCTATACGATCTATGCGGATGGAAATGTCATAGGCGAAGGCACCTATCCCCTGAGCGACCCCTTGCTGTATGCACCCCCTTCCCAATTCGGCGTGGATCAGTCCGGGGAGTATTTCTATGGCAATGTCGCCGATATTCGAGTGTACAATCGTGCCCTTTCCGCTTCGGAAATCAAGGCGATCTATGAGGCGGGGATGCCCTAAGGGATATCATATCGGAAAATAAAAACGCCGGCCCTCGGAGGTCGGCGTTTTTTTATTCTGTGGAATGGGGCGTCAGATCTCGATGATCACCGGAAGGATCATCGGCCGGCGCTTCGTCTTCGTATAGAGGTACTGTCCGACCTGATCGCGCACGAGCGTCTTCAGATAGTCCGTCTCCACGTCGCGGTAGTTCGGGATGCGCTGGAGGAGGTTCCTGATCCGCTTGCGGATCTCGTCGAGCATGTCCTGGTGCTCCTTGAGGAAGATGAAACCGCGCGAAATGATGTCCGGATTCTTGAGGAGGCGGCCCTTTGTGCGGTCCATGGCGAGGATGATGACGATCATGCCTTCCGCGGCGAGCGTGCGCCGGTCGCGGATCACGACCTCTTCCACGTCGCCCACGCCGAGACCGTCCACCATGACGTAGTAGGCGGGGACCTCTTCCTTCGTGATCGTGAAGCTGTCCTTTGTGAGTTCGGCCACCTGGCCGTTGTCCATGAGCCGGACGTTCTCCTTGAGGACGCCCGCTTCGCGGGCGGTCTGGCCGTTCGCGGCCCGCATGAAGTAGTATCCGTGCACCGGCATGAGGAACTTCGGCTTGAGGAGGCTGATGACCATGTGAATGTCGTCCTTCGGCGCGTGGCCGGAGGAGTGGATGTCGACGAGCGCCGAGTGGAAGACGATTGCGCCCTGGCGGGCGAGGTTGTCCTTCACCGTCTGCACGCTGCGCTCGTTGCCCGGAATGACCGAGGACGAGAGCACGAACGTGTCGCCGGGCTTGATCCGCACATGGCGGTGCTCGCCGTTGATGATCTTCATGAGGCCGGCGTTCGATTCGCCCTGCGCACCGGTCGAAAGGATCATCACCTTGTCGTCCTTCAGCTTGTTCACCTCCTCGATGGGGATCAGCGTGTCGGGCTTTGCCTTCACGAAGCCGAGCGATTGCGCGATCTGGATGTTCGTACGCATGGAGTAGCCGTTGAGGGCGACCTTGCGGCCGAGCCGTTCGGCGATCTTGATGATCTCCGCGATGCGCGTGATGAGCGAGGCGAACGTGGCGACCACGATGCGCCCTTCGGCGTTCCTGAAGATCTCCTCGAGGTTCTTTTCAACCGTCTTTTCGGAGACGGAATGGCCGGGACGCTCGGCGGCGGTGGAATCCACCATGAACGTATGCACGCCCATTCTGCCGAGCTTCTCGAACTCCTCGAGGCCGTGCGGATTGCCTTCGTCATCGTAGTCGAGACGGAAGTCCGCGAAGTGGACGATGTTGCCGATCGGGGTCTTGAGCATCACGCCGGTCGTTTCCGGAATGGTATGCGGCACGCCGAAGAAGTAGGCGCCGATGTTCTGCGAAAGCCGCAGCTCGGTGCCTTCCTTCACAAGGATGACGTTCATCTTGGGCGCGTTCGGAAAATCCTCCTGGCGCTTCTCGATGATCGCTTTGGTGATCGAGGTGGCATAGAGGGTCGGATTGCCGAGGCGGCCGAGCACGTGCGGCAGGGCGCCAATGTGGTCGTAGTGGCCGTGGGTGAGCACGATCGCCTGGATCTTCTCCTTGTGCCGCTCGAGATATTCGATGTTCGGAATGATGTAATCGATGCCCGGGGTCTCCTCCTCGGGGAACTGGAGGCCCATGTCGATGATGATGATCTCGTTCTTGTATTCGATGAACGAGCAGTTGCGGCCGATCTCCTCGAGGCCGCCGAGCGGGACGAGACGTACCGCGTCGGGATTCGCCTTGGCGCGCGCATCGGGCGCGGTCATCGGATGTGGGCCCATTTTGCTGCGCGGCCCGCGGGTGCCATGATCTCCTGCCGGAGGCATGCCGCGCCCGCCGCCGGGACGTCCGCCGTGCCCGTTGTGTCCGCCGCGGCGCGGACCGCCGGGACGTCCGCCGCCTGATTTTTGAGGTTTTTCCGCCGAAGGGGCGGGCCGCACCTGCGGGCGGGGTTCACCCTTTGCCGGGGTGTGCGGGGTTTCTTTTTTATTGGTCATAGAAAGTGATAAATGATGATTTCGTTAGGTTGTTATAAGGAACGCGTACGCTCCTGGATTATGTTCTCCGCCATCGCCGCGAGGTCTTCCGGGGACGCCTCCTTCGCCCTGTCCGGGTTCAGCTCATGGGGCCCATGGAGGGGGATCAGGTGGACGTGGGCATGGTCCACACCGAATCCTTCCACGGCAAGCCCGATCCGTTTCGCCGCCGTCGCGCGTTGAAGCGGTGCGGAAAGGGCCTTTGCAATGGCGAACGCTTCGGCGTAGCGCGCGTCATCCATGGCGAACACGACCTCGACGTGGTCTTTGGGGATTATCAAAATATGGCCGGGATTGACCGGTTTGATGTCGAGCATCGCGATGAACCGGTCGTTCTCGAAAACGATATGACCGGGAACTTCGCGCGCGGCGATCTTACAAAAGATGCAATCTGCCATGGAAATAGATGTGCTGGGAAGGAGAGTCGAACTCCTATGATCTTGCGATCGCTGGCACCTGAAGCCAGTGCGTCTGCCAGTTCCGCCATCCCAGCGTACGAGGCGATTCAATGAGGAGACACTGTCCTAGTAAACTCCATCATAGCATAGTCTGCCTTCAATCGTCAAATGCGCCTTCCCCGTGCGGCATATCGCAGACATGCGCATTCCGCGGGGAATGAAGGGCACATTCCTATTTGAAGATCCTCGAAGTATCAAGATACCACGAGCCCATCTGGAGGAACCGGTCGGCGGGGTCGGTGAGGATGCCGGTGGTCGTCACGCCCTGCACGCCCTTCGCCGCGACGTAGAGATAGTCCGGGGAATAGAGGAATACGGCGGGAACATCGTTCTCGATATCGGCCTGGGCAACGGCAAAATCCGCCGCAGTGTGCGCGGAGCTCGTGGCGGCGCGCCCCGTTTCGATATTGAGGTCCACCTGCGGATTGCTGTAGATCGCGAGGTTGAGCCCTGGGTAGAACCGCTGCGAGGAATCCCAGAACGAGTAGAGATCGGAGCTCGGGCCGAGGGTTTCGCCGAAGAGGAGCGCGTCGTACGAGCGGTTCTTGATGACGTTCGCAAGGATGTCCGAGGGCGAATCCGTGATGACGGTCACCTGTACGCCGATCGACTGCCATGCTTTTGCGAGATAGTCGGCGGTCTTCGTGAGGAAGCCGATGTTCGGTACGGTGAGCGTGAAGGAGAGCGGGATGACGCTGTTGCCGATCTGTTTGGCGCGGAACCCGGTGCTCGTGCTCGTGACCCAGCCGGCGTTATGGAGCATGGCGGCCGCGATTGCCGCGTCGCCCGCGGGCGTTTCCGCTGCGGGGGCCGTGGAGGACGGGGACGTCGATGAGGCGGTCGATGAAGCCGTCGTGCCCGTGGTGACGGTGCTCGATGTACCCGCCGCGGTGTTTGCCGGCGGCACATAGTACGGTGCGCCGGGCGGGATGGGACCGTAGGAGGGCACCGCGCTTACGCTCGAGGTCGGCACGCCGGCACCTGCGGCGCCCGTGAGGCCGAAGACCTGGTCGACGAGATCGGTGCGATCGATGGCGGCGGAGAGCGCCTGCCGCACGGCGGCATACTGGAGCGGGATGACGTTGCTCGTATTGAAGAACACGGCGTAATTTCCCGAGGTGCGCCACGAGTAGAGATCGTAGGGATGATCGATCGTTGCGAGTTCCTGGTTCGTCGCGCTGCCGAACCCATCGATCTGGCCGGCGTTGAACGCCGCCACGAGCGCGTTCGTGTCATTGAAGAATTTGAAGCTGAAGCGATGGATGAACGGATGCGGCGCACTTGTGCCGTTCCATGCGGCGAGAGTATAGGAGGTGATGAAGCCGTCGGAATCCTTGTTGTAGGACACGAAGCGGTACGGGCCGGACCCCACGGGCTTCAGATTGTAGTCGGAAAGGTACCAGTTGCTCGGCGGCGCAGCCGCAAAGAGGTGCTGGGGGAGGATGTAAAGTTCTTTGAGGTTGTTTGCGAAGAACGCGTATGGCGCGGGGAGCGTGAACTGCACCTCGAGCGCGCTCACGCGGGACACTTTCACGTTCTGCCAGCTCGCATAGAGCGGCGAACCCGCATCCTTGTTCTGTATCGATTGCACCGTGAACACCACGTCGTTCGCGGTGAGGGGCTTGCCGTCCTGCCAGTGGAGATTGTCTTTGATGTGGACCGTCCACGTGGTGAGATCGGGGGAGACGGTGATGTTGTCCGCAATGTCGTAGAGGTTCTGATAGACGAGCTTCACGAGCGCTTCGTCGGTAGGCGACGACGCGAGGACGGGGTTCACATACTCCGGTTGGCCGACGATACCCTCCACGTACTGTCCGCCGGCGGTCGGGATGGCCGTGGTTGATTGTCCGATGATGATGCCGATGACGATGACAAGGGAAACGACGGCGCCTGCCGCGGCAAGTATGAATAAGAACCGTTCGCGCCTGGTGAGGACCCAAAAGAGTTTTTTAAAAAAAAGCATGAACGAAGGAAAGGTCAAAGATACAGGGGATTATGGAACGGGAAACCCTCGCGCACCGCAGACATACCTCGCGTACGCCCCCGCGCCGTTCTCCGGTGCCTAGCCGAGGTGCGCCTGCGCGTAGAGCTGATACACCGCGAGTACCACGAACACGATCGTGAGGACGATCGTTGCGTAGAACACGAGCTTCTCCATGCCTCGGCGGGCCTGGTAGTAGCCCTCGCCGCCGCCGCCCAAGAGGCCGGACATGCCGGAGGAGCGCTCCTGGAGAAGGATGAGCGCGATGATTGCGACGGAAAGGACGATCTGCACGATGGCAATGGCCATAAAAGTAGTGAAATAAAAGGAAAATTCGTTATTCGGCGAAATGGATAAGAAGGTTGATCGCGCTCACGATGAGGGTTGCCCAAAAGAGCGCGGGGATGGTCTGAATCATAATACTTCCCCGAAGGAAGTCAATCTGGTTGAGCACGACGGGAAGGAGCCAGAGGATGAGCGCGTTCACAATGATGAGCCCCAGGCCGAGCGTGAGCACGATGACGGGACCGAGAATCAGTGTGAGAATCGGTTTCAGGAGGAAGTTGAGGACGGCGAGGATGAGCGCAATGATGACGAGGTTCACCCAGTAGGGTTGATTGAGCACGAATCCTGCCACGTAGCGATTTGCGAGCCATAGTGCGACCAGATTGCCGCAGATGATGAGCACGAGGCGTGCGAGCCAATGCATACCGTCAAGTATAGCATAAAGAAACGCGGCCCCCATGAGAGGGCCGCGGGTGGCGAACACTACATAAGGAAGGATCATCGCCGTACGGCGGCAATCGGCAATGCGTCAGCGCACCGCGCCGTCGCGCAGTTCCACGCCGTAATGCGCGAAGAACCGTTTGATGGCGATCAGGGTTTTATCTCCAAGGTGTTCGACCCGGAGAAGAGTATTGCGTTCGCAATATTCCTCGATGTCGCTGAACGACTCGGCATAGCGGAACTGGGCAGGATGGCCGAAGACATCCTGGATTTTAGTGAGTGCGTGCACGGCCCTTCTGTAGAGCAAGGGGTCATTGCCTGCGCCCATCCAGCGTTTGAGCGTCATGAACGTTCTGAATTTCGAAGCCCTGAACGTTCCGGGGTCGGGTTTTGCCTCTTTATGCGTATGGGGAAGTAAGACCATACACACCTCCTCTACAGGAATTTATAGCGCATCGGTACCTTCCGCGCAATGCCCTCGGGGGATCAGAGCAGTCCTTCGAGCACGCTGCGCCCCGTCATTTCCGCGGGTGCGGGGATGCCCATGAGCGCGAGGAGGGTGGGCGCGACATCGGCGAGCGTGCCGAGGGTCTCCGTGGCGAGCGTATCGGCGTTCACAAAGCGGCGTCCCTTGAGCTGCGGCGCCACAAGATAGAAGGGGACGGGGCTCGGATCATGCTGGCTTTCGGGGAGGCCGGTCGTTTCGTCGATCATCTTTTCCACGTTGCCGTGGTCGGAGGTGATGGCGACGATCGTGTCCCCGTCGTTCTCCACCGCGGCGAGCACGCGCGCGATCTCGCGGTCGATCACGCGCACCGCCTCCAGGCCCGCCTGGTAGTTTCCGGTATGCGCGATCGCGTCGCCGTTCGCGTAGTTCACGAGAATAAAGTCGAACGCGCGGCCCTTGATCGCTTCGATGAGCCGGTCCGTGATCGCGCTCGCCATCATTTCGGGATGCGTTTCCGGATGGAGGCCGGTGAGCGAAGGGATGAGCGTGCGGAATTCCCCGGGGAACGGCTCCTCGCGATAGCCGTTGAAAAAGTAGGTGACGTGCGCGTATTTGTAGGTCTCCGCGAGGCGGAGCTGCGCGAGGCCGCGGTCCGAGATCACTTTGCCGAAGGGATCCGCGACGGTATCGGCGGGGAACGCCACGGGCACGGCGAACGCATCGTTGTAGTGTGTCATGGTGGCCACAAAGACGTCCTTCAGCGGGACGGTGGGGAATTTGTCGAAGCCGGGAAGGATGAACGCCGAGGCGAGCTGCTGGATGCTGTCCTCGCGGTAATTGAAGAAGAAGAGCGCGTCGCCGTCCTTCACGTGCCCCACGTCCGTGCCGTCCACCGCGGTGAAGCGGATCGGGCCGAGATACTCCTCGGTCTGGCCTTTCTTGTAGTGCTCCTCGATGAGCGCGGTCGCATCGCCGTTCGCCGCGGGCGTGCCGAGATCGTGCGTGCCGGTCATGAGCTGGTAGGCCGTTTCCGTGAGCGACCAGTTGCCCTCGCGGTCCATCGCGTAGTAGCGGCCGATGAGCGTCGCGAGATATTCCTTCGGTAATTCCTTGAGATACGCCTGGAGCGTATGCTGCGGCACGTCCTTGCCGTCGGCGAACAGATGGAGGCGGATCGCGGGAACCTGCTCGTTCGTGGCAAAGGTGATGAGCGCACGGAGGTGATCGAGCGACGCATGCACGTTGCCCTTCGAAAGGAGGCCCGCGAAGTGGAGGGCGCCGCCCGTCGCGCGCGCATGGGCGCACGCATCCTTAAGGACCTTGTTCTCGAAGAACGATCCGTCGCGGATCGCCATGGTGATCTTCGGATAATATTGATAGAGCACTTTGCCGGCGCCGAGGGTAAGGTGGCCCACCTCGCTGTTGCCGACTTCGCCCCACGGGAGTCCCACCGCAATGCCGGACGCCTGGAGGCTCGTCAGGGGATACGTCGCCGCGAGCGACGCAAAGGTCGGCAGCGTTGCCGTAAAGATGGGGTTCGATTCGTCGTGCGCGCCGATGCCCCATCCGTCGAGCACGATGAGGACCATGGTTTTCTTCGCCATGCCTCTCAGTATATCAGAAAAACCGCGCGGCGATTCGTTGACGCTCCGGCCGTTTTGCGATATCATAAAGACCATAAAAGTCATTAAATACTTATGATTCTTGGAACCATCAAAAACCATGGCAATCGCAGAGGCCCTTACGATCGGGGCGATATTTCTCGTGATCGGTGCAGTCGCAGGATACTTCGGGCGGCGTTCGTGGGCGAGTAAGCAGCGGCAGGAGGTAGAGGAAAAACTGAAGAAAGAGCTCGCCGAGGCGGAAACGAAGGCGAAGGAGATCATCATCGAGGCCAAGGAAAAGGCGGCGTCGATCCTGGTCGACATCAAGAACGACGAAAAAGATCGCCGCAAGGAGATCGAGCAGCTCGAGCAGCGCGTGCTCCATCGGGAGGAGTCGCTTGAAAAGAAGATGACCGAGGTCTCCGCGAACGAGGAGCGGCTCCGCACGCGCGAGGACGCGCTCAAGGAGCGCGAGGAGGACGTGGTAAAGAAAGAGGGCGAGGTGGACAAGAAGCTCGAAACGGTGGGCGGGCTTTCCGTGGCCGAGGCCAAGGAGGAGATCGTGCGCCGCGCCCGCGACGACCGGGCCCAGGACCTCGCGCAGGTGATCCAGAAGATCGACCGCGAGAACCGCGAGGAAGTGGAAAAGCGGGCCAATGAGATCATCACCGTGGCGCTCCAGCGCTACGCGCGCGGCCATGTCGCCGAGATGACGACGACCGTGTTCCCGCTCGCCGACGAAGACCTCAAGGGCAAGATCATTGGCCGCGAAGGCCGCAACATCCGCGCGCTCGAACGCGCTACGGGCGTCGAATTCATGATGGACGAGACGCCGGACGCCATCATCATCTCGTCGTTCGATCCCTTCCGCCGCGAAGTGGCCCGCATGGCACTCGAGCGGCTCGTGAAGGACGGCCGCATCCAGCCGGCGAAGATCGAAGAGGAGGTGGAGAAGGCCAAGGAGGACCTCGTGAAGCGCACGCAGGAGATCGGCGAGGCCACCGCGCAGGACCTCGGCATTTTCGACCTTCCGAAGGAGCTGCTCCAGCTCGTGGGCCGTCTGCACTTCCG
>JAKABL010000017.1 GCA_021801885.1 bacterium | reverse complement strand
CCCGTGAAAAAATGCACCACGCCCGGGGTATAGCCCGATGATCCCGCCGCGCGAAGCATGGCGCGCACATCGCCGAACGCATCGCGGCAATGGATCATGAGCGGCTTGCCGACCTCTTTCGAAAGCGCCATCTGCGCCGCGAACGCGGCCTTCTGCCGGGCGATCTGGGCCTCCCGCGGCTCGTCCTCGTTGAAATGGAAATAATCGAGGCCGCACTCCCCGATCGCCCGCACGCGCGGATGCTCCGCAAGCTTCCTATAATATTCCGCGTCGAACGCCTCGCCGTGCGCCGCACGCGCCGCGGCGGCATCGCCCCGGCCGAGCTCGTCCTCATCATGATATGACCGTCCGGTATGAATAGGATGGAGTCCCACCGCGGCGAACACGCCATCCGCCGCATGGGCTTCCGCGAGCGCGACCGCGGCGGCAGAGGTGCCGCGCTCCGTTCCCACATTGATCATGGATACATCCGCCTCTTTCGCGCGCCGCAGCACACCGTCGCGGTCGCCCGGCGCATCGTATGCGGAGAACTGCACATGGGTATGGGCGTCGATGAAGCGAGGGGTCATTATCGTCCGGGAAATGAATGCGATCCGCGCGAGTTATGAGATGCGCGGGAAGAGCACGGCGGGCTTCGTCGCATGGAGAACATCATCCTTCCAGAGCATGGCGGCATCGATCGCCCGCGCGGTCGCCGGCATGAACGGCGCGAGAAGCGTGGCGATCGCCTCGAGGAGCGACACGAGATCGAAGAGCGCCGCGGCGCGCGCGGCATCGTCCGCGATCTCCCATATCTTCTTCTCGTTCACATAGCGGTCCCCGAGGGCCACGAGCTCCCACAGTGCGGCGAGCGCCTCGGAAAATCTGAACGATGCCATCCGCTCGCCCACGGTGCGGGCCGTCGCCATTGCCGCGCGGTCGAGCGCCGGATCGAGCGTTCCGCGCACGATCGTGCCCTTGCCGTTCTCCTTTTCCGCAAGCGTGAGGACGCGCGCGACAAGATTGCCGAGACCGTTCGCAAGGTCGGCATTGTAGCGGTCCTTCATTTTCGTCTCGGAATAATCGCCGTCCTCCCCATACGGGATCTCGCGGAGGAGGAAGTAGCGTACCGCATCGTTGCCGTACTGCGCCGCGAGCGCGAGCGGATCGATGCCGTTCCCGAGCGATTTGGACATCTTCACGCCATTGTTCGTGATGAACCCGTTCGCCGCGATCTGCCCCGGGAGCGGCAGCCCCGCGGACATGAGCATCGCGGGCCAGATCACCGCATGAAAACGGAGGATATCTTTGCCGACCGCATGCACATCCGCGGGATGATGTTCCCATCCTTCGAATCCGGGAACGGAAATATAGTTCACAAGAGCGTCGGCCCACACGTAGATCGCCTGGTGCGGATCGTTCGGCACGGGAATCCCCCATTCGGCGCGGCCTTCCTTCCGCTCGCGCGAAAAGCTCACATCGTCCAGCCCCTGTTCGACGAACGCGCGGACCTCGCGGAACCGGTGCGCCGGCATCACGAAGTCGTCATGCGCATCGTAGAATTCGAGAAGTTTTTCCTGATATGCGGACAATTTGAAAAAATAATTCTCCTCGCGCACCACCTCGGGCGCGGTCTTATGTTCGGGGCAAAGTCCGTCGACAAGATCGCTTTCCTTCATGAACGCCTCATGGCCCTTGCAGTAAAGGCCTTCATAGGTCCCCTTATAGAGATCGCCGGCCGCCTCGATGCGTTCCCATATGGTGCGGACCACCTCGTGATGGTGCGCTTCCGTGGTGCGGATGAAGTCCGTGTTCGCGATGGCGAGCGTACGCCACGCCGCCTCCCACGTATCCGCCATGCGATCCGTATAGGCGCGGATGTCCTCCCCCGCCTTCGCCGCCGCATCGACGGTCTTCTGGGAATTCTCGTCGACGCCCGTGGAAAATCTCACCTGCTCGCCCTGCGAAGCGCGCCATCGGGCGAGCACATCCGCGACGATCGTGGTGTACGCATGGCCGATGTGCGGCTTATCGTTCACATAATAGATGGGGGTAGTGATATAGAATTCCATATTGCCTTAGCATAAGGGATTCCGGCCGCAATGAAAAGGTGCGCGGGCATGGTGCGCGCCGCCCGCGTCGCGCAAGGCGGCGGCGGAATCAGACCGCGCGCGCGCGACGCTTGCTCGACCAATCCTGCACGACCTCCTGGAACACGGCCGCAACGGGAACGGAAATAATGATGCCGAGGATGCCGCCCACTTCGGCGCCGATGAGGAGCGCCACGATGACGATGACGGGGTGAAGCCCCACGGCGCGCTTCGAGAGGAGCGGGACGAGCACATTCGATTCGAACTGCTGCGCCGCAAGGAAAAAGATGAGTGTCCATAGCGCGAGCGTGAAGGACGTAAGGAATGCGGCAACGATCGCGACCGCCCCCGAAATGATCGGTCCGAGAAACGGCACGAGCTCGAAGAACGCGGCGAGGACACCGATAAGGGGCGCGTACTGCACGCCGAGAAGCGAAAGGCCGCCCCATACGATGAACCCCATAATGAGACTCAGGAGGAGCTGCATCCGGAACCATGAACCGATGAGGCGCTTTGAGCGCGTATAGATGCGGAGCGCGTGGTCCTCGTAATCGGGAGGGATCACTACCTTGATGAAATGCTCCACACCATCGCGATCGAGGCTCAAATAGAAAGAGCTGATGATGACCGCAAGCGCGAGCCCGAAGCTTCCGATAAAGGTCGAGAAAAGCGAAAAAGGTGACGATCCTGCCGCAAAAAGCGTCTTTGACAGATTGCTCAGCGTGGAAGATGCCGAATGCGTGCCGTTCACAAGGAAGCTCCACGAACCGAGATTCGCCGCATTGGCGCCCGAGAAGATCGTGCGAAGCTCCACAAGGAGGAACGGGATGAACGAATAGACGATGAGAATGAAAAGGATGAGCGCGGCGAGAAAGATGAGGATCACGCTTACGCTCCGCGGAAGATGCGCGCGCGCCTCAAGGTAATCGACGATCCCCTCGATGCCGGATGCGATGATGATCGCGAGGAAAAGGCCGAGAAGGATCTGGCGTCCGGCGTACAGCAACATCACGACCACCGCAAACGCGAGGATCTTCAAGAGCGTACCCCATGAAATATCGAATGTTCTTGTTTCCATATCAGGATCGCGGAGAAAGTTTCATTGCGGCGCGGAACCGACGCGCATCGCGGTACGGACCCACCACGACGCCATTGAGATTCTTCTCGCGAATGACCGCGCGGGCGGCGGCGCGTACCTCCTTGGCCGTCACCTTCTTCATTCTAGCCGCATATTGCCCGGGCGACAAAAGCTCCCTTCCAAAGATCTCCTGGACCCCATAAAAGCTCGCAAGTTCATCGGACGTCTCGAGTCCCAGCATGAGGTTGCCGAGCACATGGTCCTTGGATTTGCGGAGTTCCTTTGCGGGAACCTCTTCATCGCGCATCCGCGCGCATTCCCGGAGGATCACGCGGATGACCTCGTCGATCCTTCCTCGGTCTACGCCGGCAGAGATACCGAGAAATCCGTGATCGAGCGAAAGATTGGCGCCCGCGCCCACATAATACGCGGCGCCCATTTCCTCGCGCACGCGCATGAAAAGCCGCGAGCTGTCTCCCCCTCCGAGCACGTCGGCGACAAGGCGAAGCGCATAGCGCCGGGGATCGCCCATGGCGAACGCCCGGAATCCCATCGCAAGGTGCACTTGATCGGCCTTCCGAAAATAGACCTTCACGCGCGGCGCGGATTGCCGTTCAAAAGTCCGCACTTTAGACGTAACCCGCCCCCGCGGCAAATCCCCGAAGTGCTTCTTGATGAAACGAAGCATGGGCGCGGGAGAGAATGCTCCGGCGATCACGACGACCGTTCCCGACGGCACATATCGTTCGGCGCGATAGCGGACAAGATCGCTCCGACGAAGACCGCGCACACTCTTTTTGGTTCCCGCCACATCCCAACCTGCTGGTTGATCGCCATACACGAGGCGCATAAGAATTTCCTGGGCTTTCGCGGGAAGATCATCCTCATACATATTGATCTCCTGAAGGATGACGCCTCGCTCCTTCTCGATTTCACTGGCATCAAACAAAGGATTCAAATAGAGATCTGTAATGATATCGAGTATTTCATTCAGTTTTCCGGCGCGGGCCTTGGCATAGTATCCTGTATACTCCTGGTCTGTGAACGCATTCGATTGCGCACCAAGCGCCGCGAGTTCATGCGCGATCATGCCGGGCCGAGGCCGATGAAACGTGCCTTTAAACATCATATGCTCCAAAAAATGCGACACGCCGTTCGCACGCTTCGTTTCATATTCCGATCCGGCCTGCACGAGCACAAGTACCGTGGCCGCGAACGCTTCGGGACGCGGTATGAAAAGGACGCGTAAACCGTTCGCAATGGTAATCTTCCTAAGGCGCGTCATAATACTCCCGTACTAGCCCGAACTCGAACCGTTCAGCGTCGCGATGTCGGAGCTGAAGTTCAATGCCTGCTCGACGACGGCTTCGCCATAGGTCCAAAGATATCCGCGCCACCGCGAACCGGCGTAATACTTCGCCGCCGTACAGCGCTCCTGGTCTATCTTCGCGCCGTAGATGGCTTTGCAGCCCGCCATGGCATCTTTGAGGTACAATGCGGTCGCGACAAAAGCGTCCGAATCGTTCCATGGCGACGGCGGGTTGTTGCCGGTGATCTTGCTCACCGCGGTCGCATAGAGCTCCCAGGTGGAAGGCTCGAACTGCGCAGGCCCCATGGCACCGCCATACACACCGTCGGCATTGGGGCAGGAGACCATCATCTCGCTCGGATTGATCCCGAGCGCCGCCGTGATCTTGAGAAAGATCGGCTGCTGCGACGGTGACATCGCGGTAAGATAGCTGCACTGCCCGACGTTCTGCCCGAGCGCCGACTCGCGATCGAGAATGGCAAGGATGAACGCGGGGTCGATCCCCGTCGCGTTCGACGCCACCTGCGCGAACTGATAGGCCTGGCCGAAGGTAAGCTGGCCTCCGCCGAGCAGTTGGAAGATGCGGGCCCTGATCTGGGCCGCGGTCGCCTGCGTCTTCACAAGAAGGGTCTGATATTTCGACTCCTGGCCTTTGGTCGCCGTGAGGAGCGCGGCCTTCTGTGATTTGGTCGAAGCAACATCCTGCGCCTGGGCCTGCGCGTACGCCGCTGCGGTCGCCGCATCGCTCTTCGAAGCCTGGAATTGCTGTTCCTGCCCTTGGAGTTGCGTCTGGAGCGAGGTGATCTGCTGCACCGCAAGCCGGAGATTGTCCTGAAGCAAGGTAATATTCTGCGTCTCATCCCAGAAATCCGAGAGACGCGGATTTTGGAGGAATATCTCGAGAAGGCTCGTTTGGTCGGCCTCATAGAGGCTCTTCATGAGCGCGCCGATGGCGGCCTGTTTGCTCGCAATATTCGCCTGTGTCGCCGTGATCTGCGATTGCGTATCGCTGATCTCCTGATCGAGCTGCTGGATCGTAAGATTGGTCGCCTTGATCTGGAGATTGAGCGACGCGATTTTTGCGTTCAGCGTGTCGATCTGCCCGGAAAGCGTCTTGCCCTGACTTTCATAGCTCGCAATCTGGTTCTGATATTGATCAATCTGGCCTTGAAGCTGCTGGAGCTGTGCTTCGAGCGCGGTCCGTTCGGTCGTCGGATTCGTGCTTGATCCCGTGGTGCCTGCGGATACCGAGGCGCCGACGGAGGTATTGTCACCGGCGGCACGCGAAAGGAGTACGGTAGGCGCATTGGCCGATCCGAACGCGAGGAAAACGACCGCACACGCAGGGACGAGGAACTTCGCCGCCTTCGTGAGCGGAATATGCACGACTTTCGGACGTATGCCAAGTTCGATCCGTCCGGGCAGCGCGCTGAACGCGGTCCACTGCGTGCCATCCCTCTTGGGGAACGACACGTCACCGAGCACCTTTGGTTTTAAAGGCGGTCTCATTACCTTAAGTATAACGTAAAAATCTTAAGGAAGATATCGTGCAAAGACGACGACAGGCGCCTCGCGGCGCCTGTCATGTTCTCTATGTTCTCGGAAGAATTCTTATGCGATCGTGCACATTACTCTTCTTTCGCCGCGCGTTCCGCATCGCGTTCTGCCTTCTTCTCTTCGGACTCCACCTTGATATCCCCAACATCGGTCGCAGGTGCTTCCACGGCAACTTCCTCGGGTGCCGGTTCGGTCGCGCTCGCCACAACGACATCGCCGTCAAGGTCCACCATGACGTCCTTCGGGATCACGAGATCACGCACATAAATACTCTCGCCGATATCGGTGAGCGAAGAAAGGTCGACGACGATCGTGTGGGGCATATGCTGCGGGAATGCTTCCACTTCCACCTCGCCGAGCGAATGATTGATGACCGCATTCTTTTCCTTTACCGCAGGCGCCTCGCCCGTGAACTCGAGCGGCACGCGGGCGCGGATCTTCTCGTCCAAACGCACCTGATAGAAATCCACGTGCAGAACATCATCGCGCACGGAATCGCGGACCACGTCATGGATCATGGCCGGATGCTTCTCTTTGCCGAGATCGAGCGTGATCATCGTGGACGAACCCGCCTGCTTATAAGCCTTTGCGAATTCCTTTGCCGATACTGCGAGATGGACGTTCGTTACGCCATGACCGTACAATTCTGCGGGAATAAGGCCTTCCGCGCGAAGCGTGCGCACTTTTTTACCAGTGATGTCGCGCGGGGTTACCGCCAGTTGGATCATTTCCATGGGGGAAAGTATAGCAAAACATCGGCAACCACGCAATAGCGGAGGAGGGTGTCGCTACTGCAATCCGTTGAACAGTCTGAGGCGGTCGGTCACGATCTTTTGGATGCCCTCCACCGCGGGCGGAAGGATCTTGTAGGGCGCGATCTCGTCGGGCTTGTCCTTGAGGCCCTGCTCCACGCCGCGGCGCCACGCAAGGCGCAATTCGCTCGACACGTGGATGATCGTCATCCCCGCGCGGGCGGCCTCGGTAAAGAGCTTGTCCTCGGTGCCCGAGCCACCGTGGAGCGTCATCCACGCGGTACCCGTCTGCGCGACGATCGCCTCCTTGATGGCACCGATGCGCGCAATGTCGATCTCTTTGTGCGCGGTGCCGGCCACCATCGTCTTCAACAGTCCATGCATGTTCCCTACCGCGGGCGCAAGCACGTCCACGCCGGTCTCCGTGCAAAAGCGGACCGCATCCTCCGGCGTCGAAAGCGCGATGCCCGTCGGCGCCGCATCCATCACTTCCGAGTTCATACCGATATATCCTATCTCGCCTTCGATCACGATATGCGGATCAATGGCACGGATGGCGGCGACCGCCTCCTTCGTATTCTTGATGTTCTCCTCGAGCGGAAGGGACGAATTGTCGAAGATGATCTCGTCGAATCCGGCCTTTGCGGCCTCCACGGCCTTCTCGAGCGAATGGGTGTGATCCGCATTGAGGAAAATGGGATAGTCGTATTCCTCCCGCATGCTCTTGATGATCGCCGCCGCCGTGCGCACGCCGATGAACGCGCGCTCGCCTTCCGACACGCCGATGAGGAGGGGCAGATCGAGAGAGCGCGCCGCGGCGAACGCGGCGTTCAGCGCGGCAAATTCAGAAATATTGAAGTGACCGACGGCCACATGGCGGGAATCGGCATCGTGAAGAACGTCACGGAGGGTTTTCATAAGTTAGAGGGTCTTGGGTTGATATTGTGTGGGGGCCTTTTTAAGGAGTGCGGTGAGCGCGGATTTTTTGAGGAGGCCGGTCTGTGCGCCAAAGTGCTGCACCACGTTCATCGATTCGATCGGCGCCCAACGGAGCGCCTCATGGACCGGCAATCCGTAGATGAGTCCGCAAAGGAATCCCGTGGCGAACGCATCTCCCGCGCCGGTGCGGGAGATCGGCGGACGCGGATCGGGATAGGGCGGCATGAACCAGCGGCTCACGCCATCCGAGGCATATGCCCCCTTCGGTCCGTCCGTAATGAGGACGATCTTCGGTCCAAGCTTATGGAGCCCGTTAAAGAGCGTGGGGATATCCTCGTTCTTGGTACCGAGAATGAACGCCGCCTCTTCGCGATTCACGAAGAGTGCATAGGTGCGCTTGTAGATTGGGGCGAGCGCTTCCGCTCCGAAGCGGAGCTGGAAGGTGCCCGGATTGAATCCCATCTTCACGTTCGGATGGGCGCGGAGATATGCGGCCACCTTGCGATGGAACGGCATCGTATGCTCCGCGATGGAGGAGAAATAGATCCAGTCGGTACGCCCATCGAGCATATGGGGGTCGACGTACGCGTATTTTTGATGCTTGATAAGGATCGTCCGCTCCGCCTTGAAGGTGAGCACAAAATGATAGTTGGTGGGAAGGCCGCGGTTCACCTTTACATATTCCGTCCCCACGCCTTCCTTCCGGTACCAGTCGAGCACTTCCCTGCCGTAATGGTCATCGCCCACCGACGTGAGCATGCCCACGTCAAGTCCGAGGCGCCGCGCGCCCACCGCCACGTTCGATGCGTTGCCGACCGCGGTCGCCACCATGAGCGACTCGTACGGGATCTTGTCCGCGAACGGCATGGTAAGTTCGGGATGCTCGTGCGTTTTATCCCATTCCACCTTCGCTTCCTTCAATGTGATGAACGCATCCATCACGACGTCGCCAATGCACACAAGGTCGTATTTTCGCTTCATGATCGGTTGATGATAGATTATTGTTTCCGTCGTATCGCCTTTTTCGCCGCCATAATGATGTCTTTGGGCATCATGCCGTATTTTTTCAAAAGTTCGTCGGGCGCGCCCGATTCGCCGAACGTGTCATGCATGCCAATGAATTCGATCGGTGTCGGCGCATGCGCGGCGAGCGTCTCCGCAACGGCGCCGCCAAGACCGCCCACGATCTGATGCTCTTCGACGGTGACGACCGCCCCGGCCTTCTTGGCCCATTCCACGATCGTCTTTTCGTCGAGCGGCTTCACGGTATGCACATTGAGCACGGCCGCGGAGATCTTTTCCTCTTCGAGCGTGCGTGCGGCAAGGAGCGCATGGAACACAAGACCTCCGCACCCCACAATGAGGACGTCGGGCTTCTTCGCGCCACGGGCGCCACTGCCGTTGCCGGGAAGCCAGAATACTTCGGCCTTGCCGGGCACATAGGGCGTCTCTTCCGTCGTCATGATCGGGGTCTTCTCCCGCTGGAAGCGCAGATACGCAGGCCCCCAGGTCTGTGCTGCCGCAATCGTCGCTTTGCGCGCCTCGATCGCATCGCAGGGTACGTGCACACGCATCCGCGGCATGGCGCGCATGATCGCGATATCCTCGGTGGCCTGATGGGTCGCGCCGTCGGGTCCCACCGAAATGCCGGCGTGATGTCCCGCCACCTTCACGTTCGCATCGTTATAGGCGATTGTCGTACGGATCTGCTCCCAATTGCGCCCCGGCGAAAATGTGGCATACGAAGATATGAAAGGGACCTTGCCGCTCGTACCGAGCCCTGCGGCAACGGTGGCCATGTTCTGCTCCGCCACGCCGAGCTCGAAGAACCGTTCAGGGAATTTCTTGGCGAACGCCTCGACGCGGGTGGATTCGGTGAGGTCCGCGCACAACGCAACGACGTTCGGGTTCGCGTCGCCTGCCGCGACGAGCCCTTCGCCGTACCCGTTGCGCGTAGGCGCTTGGGCGACGTCGTCGTCGAAGAGATGGGGATTGAGCTTTGCGTCAGGATTCAGCATGGAAATTCATTCGTATATTCATTGTAGCACAGGGGGGCGCTCTGCCTTCGTGCCGCGGTCGCCACGCGATGGTCCCATGGCGACGGTCTCGCGGCTACGCATGCCCGCCTTTCGCGTGCCGCTGCATGAGCCACGCACTTCCGCCGATCACCACGATGGCCACGGCAAGCCCGAAGAAAAATTTGAACATGTCGTTCACGCTCCCCCATCCTGCGGCGTAGCCGTAGATGATGCTCCAGAGACCGGCAAGCATGGCGCCAATAAGGACCCCACGGGCCGCGATCGCAACACCGCCGAACATAAGGAAGAATCCCGCCGCGAATACGATCAGGCCGATGATGTTCGCGATGATGAAAAGATTACGCCCATAGACGCCCATAGCCTGCGTGTACGCCGTCTCTTCGTTATTGAACACATTCTGCGCGGCCCGCGCCGCGGCGTCCGCCTGCGCATTCGCCTTGAGGCATGCGGCATCGCCCGATGCGCAGGGAACGGGCGTCGGCGTGCTCGGATATGACGGTGAGGTCGGTGCGGGATAGAACGCCGCAATGCCAAGACTGATGAGCGCGGCGAGGATGATCGTGGTAGCAACACCGAGAATAAGATTGATGGATTTCATGAGAAGTGAGAGATGAACGCTCGAAACAGTGAACGGCGAAGATGCCGGGCGAACGCGCGCGACGACGCCAAGGTCACCCTTCGGCAATAATTTTTCCTTTGAGCGATCGCAATTCCTTAAGGGCCTTTTCCGCCTCGCCCGGCTTGAACGGCTTCGAATGCCAGAGATAATCGTTCTCCATGAAATCGACGCCTTTGCCGGGGATCGTATGCGCGATCACCACGGTCGGCTGCTCATGGATGGCCTTCGCTTCGGCCGCCGCCGCCGCGATCTCCTCGAAATTATGCCCGTCGATCTCGAGCACGTGCCAATTGAACGCGCGATACTTCTCGGCGAGAGGCTCAAGCGGCATCACCTGCTCGGTGAATCCGTCGATCTGGATATTGTTGCGGTCAACGAACACGGTGAGATTGCTCAGGCGGTTCTTCCCCGCGAACATCGCCGCTTCCCAATAGTTCCCTTCTCCGAGCTCGCCATCGGAAGTGAGGCAATAGACCTGATACCGTTTTCCTTCGAGCCGCGCCGCGAGCGCAATGCCGCTCGCCTGGGAAAGCCCCGATCCGAGCGGTCCGCTCGTCGTTTCGACGCCCGGGAGCGCGCCGCGATGCGGATGGCCCTGAAGCCTGCTGCCGAGCCGCCGAAGGGTCTCGAGTTCCTTTACGGGGAAATAGCCCGCATGGGCGAGCGCCGCATAGTAGACGGGGCAAATGTGCCCGTTCGAAAGCACGAGGCGGTCGCGGTCCGGCCAGTCGGGCCGCTTCGGGTCATGGTTCAAGATATGGAAATACATGGCGGTGAAGATATCCGCCATATCGAGCGCACCCGCAATGTGGCCCGATCCCGCACGCGACACCATCGTAATGACATCCTCGCGGAGACGGTTGGCCATGAGGGCGAGGGATTCGAGCTTCTGTGCGGTCAAAGATTCCATAATGCGATAGAAATAAAAAATATCAGACAGCGGTAAGGATCTCGTATGCATGCCGGGGATCGTCGCTCTCGAAAAGATAGCTCGACGATACGACCGTATCGGCACCGGCAGCCTTCACGAGCCGCGCGGTCTCGGGATTCATCCCGCCATCCACTTCAATTGTAGCATGCGGCGCCGCGCGCCTCAAAAACGTGACGCGTTCGATCGCGTCCGCGCCGTCGAAGCGCTGCCCCGACGCGCCGGGGTGCACCGCAAGCACCTGAAACGCGGCGAGTCGCTCACCGAAACGTTCAATGAAGGGCGTGATGCGCGCCGCGAAATCGTCGCCGGGGGCGGTGGCGAGCATGATCGCGCCGTTATGCTGTCCGGCAAGACGCAGGAGCCGGGAGAGCCCTGCCCCATCGATCGTCTCCGCATGCACTACAAGGCGACGCGCGCCGGCCGTGAACCAGTCGTCAGCCACCTCTTCGGGCCGCTCCACCATGAGATGTGCCTCGAGCGCGAACATGGCCCCGATCCGCGCCCAACCAAAGGGATCGTTCCAGGTCGCATGAGCGCTCCATACGCCGTCCGTCACGTCCATATGCACGAATGCGCCGCGCGGAAGGAATTCGCGGATGATCGCGATCTTCCGCGCGGCACATTCCGCATCGGGACAGTTGATGACGGGAAGGACGTGCATCCCTCCATTGTAGCACGGCGTTATGCCGCGCGTTCGATGTCCCCGATCTTGCGGAGGCGCCGCGCATACCGCGCCACACTGCCGTCGAAAGGCGTCTCGAGGAATATCGTGGCGATCGCGACCGCATCGTCCTCTGCGATGAAATTCGCCGCGAGCGACAGCACATTCATGTCGTCGTCATGGCGCACCTGAGCGATATGCGCCGCGGAAAGCGCGAGCGCCGCCCGCACGCCCTTGAACTTGTTCGCCACGATGTCCACGCCCGCGCCCGAACCGCATATCACAATCCCGCGGCGGCCTTCGGGATCTTCCGAGACCGCGCGCGCGACCGGGGCGGCATAATCGGGATAATCGTCATCGGGCGCAAGCGAGGGAGCGCCGAGATCCCGCACGTCGTATCCTCCGTCCGCGAGCGCCGCTTTAATGCGCTCCTTAAGCGCGAATCCGCGATGATCGGCGCCGAGATATACGATCATGGTATGCATTTATGCAAGAAGTCCCGCGACCTTCTCCACGTGCGTGATAAGCGTCGACACGTATCCCGCCTCGTTGTCGTACCACGAGCAGACCTTCACCATATCGCCGTCGATCACCTTGGTAAGGTCGAGCTGGACCGTTGCGCCAAACTTCTGACCGATGATGTCCGACGATACGAGCGGATCGTGCGCCACGTTGAGGATCCCCTTCCAGCGCGGCGATGCGGCCGCGTCCTCGAAGATCTTGTTGACCTCCTCCACCGTCGTCGGGCGGGCGGCAATGAGCGTGATATCGGAAATGGAACCGGTGATGTTCGGCACGCGGAACGCGAGCCCGTCGAATTTGCCGGCGAGCGAGGGGATCGCACGCGCCACGCTGATCGCCGCGCCGGTCGTTTCCGGTACGGTGTTCTGCGCGGCCGCGCGGCCCTTGCGGTAGTCATGGCCGCCGCGGATCGGACCGTCCACGAGGGACTGGGTGGACGTATAGGCATGCACGGTCGAA
Organism: bacterium; assembly: GCA_021801885.1. Taxonomy (GTDB): domain Bacteria; phylum Patescibacteriota; class Minisyncoccia; order UBA6257; family 2-01-FULL-56-20; genus JAKAGE01. Next base: position 317 of record JAKABL010000017.1, on the reverse strand, counting down.
AGCGACGCCTTCACGATGCCGATGGTCTCGGAAAGGATCTGCATGACGGGCGACGATGAATTCGTCGTGCACGAGCCGTTCGACGTGATCGCGCAGGTCTTCAAATGGTCTTCGTTCACGCCCATGAGCACCGTCTGGCCCAACGGGCCGTCCTCGTCCTTGGCGGGCGCCGTGATCACCACGCGCTTTGCGCCGGCATCGAGATGCACCTTCGCCTTTCCGTATTCCACGAACAGTCCGGTCGACTCAATGACGATATCGATATTGAGATCCTTCCAGGGAAGCTGGGTGGGATCCTTGATCTGAAGAAACTTGAT
>JAKABL010000073.1 GCA_021801885.1 bacterium | reverse complement strand
AGGTTTTGAATCCTCTGGTATACGATGCCGATAAGGGTTTTGAGACGATCGACTTCGGAAGGTTCGATGGTAAGCAAAAGCTCCGGAGGCTGAATGCCCCTGGGCTCCACGAATTGAATGACTCCCCGATCCATGGTGTATGCCCCTCCGAATTCTCGGGAGTGCTCGACGAGAAGCTTATAGAATGCCAGCTGGCCCCGATATTTCCATGCCTTGATTTTGCCGTGGTCGTCGTTCGGCTTCCAGTCGCTCAACGCACGTCCCGTCTTGAAGTCGCCCACGAGAATCGATTTTTCCTTCTCGTTGATCGTCATGCGATCGATCTTTCCCGTAAGCGGAGCGCTGCCGATCATTACCCCCTGATCATGAAAATCACGCTCGGAAATGTCATCCGGAGAAAAAGTGTTTTTGGCGCGCGCATAGAACGGAGGCAGCGCCTTTGTGCCGCGCTTCAGCATCGCCTGAAAATCATGATCATTCAGCCCTTGCCGCACAAGATACTGCTCGAACCAGGCCATCACTTCCCCCTCCGAAGGCAGCGTGCCGCCGTTCTTTACCGCCACATAAATTGCTTTTATGGTTTCGTGCACCGCACTGCCGAATGCCGAGCTGGCACTGAGAGGTTCGGGGAACTTTAAGAGGTTGCGCTCAAAAAACGCGCGAGGTCCCGCATGAACGACGTCAAGAAAATTATGCAAATGGGTGACGCTCAAAGCGTAACGCTCAACAACGGGAGCAAGAAGCGCACGCTCATCCTGCGCAAACACGGGAAGATATGGCGCCGTGAGCTGACCGATAAGCAGGTGCTCGGGAGCATCGGCGAAATCTCCGCGTTCCATTTCCTTCACCTCAAAAAACGGAGCCCCCCCCTCTTCTGCGACAAGGAAGCTCAGCCCGTCCACCTCTTTTCCTTTTTCATTCGTCGCCGCGGAGGTGAGATAGAGCAACCGTTTTGCCCGCGTAAGCGCAACATAGAATAATCGCATATGATCATCACGATCGTCCCTTGCCGGAGCAATAGGCAGATTCGAGGGAAGCGGGACCCTTATTCCCCCGCGGGCCTTTGCCCACACTCTTTCTTCGCAGTTGATCACGAACACCGCCCCAAATTCCAATCCTTTTGATTTATGTGCGGACATAAGCTGGACCGCACTATCGGCATTCGCAAATACATTCACGGTATTGATGGTCATGCCGTTGGCTTCGTGCATTTTCACGAATTCGATCATATCGGCGGTGCTCACCCGCTTCCCCATATGATATGCGCGAAGTGCGGTAATAAATGATCTGAGCGCCGATAAGAATCGAAGATATTCCGCGCGATCCCCGTTGAACGCATGTGCACCGAAATAAAACGATCTGAAGGGGTTTGGCGATGCGTCCCGATCGGCATTCTGGGGCGGCACCCCATGCGTTCCGTCCGCGCCACGCGCATCCCACGGTTCGTCATCCTCGCCGTTTTCTTCATCGGGCAACAGGAGTTGCGGACCGCCGATCAATTCATGCAGCACTTCTTCTGCGGTAGAGGTCGCGGCTTTTGCCCCGAGCGCGATGAAAAAATGGGCGATCTTCTCGAGCTCCCCGCCGGATTCGCGCATCACCTGGAGCCAGGGTTTATGTGCTTTGTGCGCTTTTAATGAAAGCTCCCAAATGGCGATGTGCGAAAGTCCCCAAAACGGATAATTAAGGATCTCGTGGAGCAAGTCGTCCCTGTCTTTTGCGCGACGCATGATCGAATCCACAAATTCCGCCATCACCATGAGCTCCCGCACCGGCTCCACCTGCAGAACATTCTCTTCTTTCTCATAAGCGACCGGTAATTTTTTTCTGTGAAAATGCCCCGCGATCTCCTGGAGATCATCATGCTTGCGAGCAATGACTGCGATCTCTTTGGGCATCATGCCCTCTCCTATCAATCGCTGGATTTCGTCAACGATCCATTGATATTCCAGTGCACGGGAAGGAAATACATACCCCTTGATCGCCCCCGAGCCAATATCATCGCCCGATGCAATGAGGTTTTTCTTGATGGCGGCGTTAACGCGCTCCAAGCGGTTGGTCCCGCGCGTGATCACGCGGCGGGCAAGATCAAGAATTTCCTGCGTCGAGCGATAATTCAGCGGAAGCACGATAAATTGAGTATTGGGGAACTTCTCGGTAAACTGAAGGATATTTTCTATCTCGGCACCCTGGAACTTAAAAATTGCCTGATCATCATCTCCCACCGCCATCACGTTCGGGGCCGCGCTATCGCCGCTCCCATGATATGTCGCAATACACTCTACGAGCTGCAATTGCGCGTTATTCGTGTCCTGAAATTCATCCACCAAAATATAGTTATAACGTTCCGCAATTTCAGCGCGAAGCGCAGGATCCTTCTTGAATGCCGCGAGTACATCGAGAATCATGTCATTGAAATCGAAATATCCCTCTTTATGCATGAGCGCGCAATACGCGCGATACAATCGGGCAAACGAGAGTATCTTTTCCGCATGCATGCTATCAGCG
>JAKABL010000016.1 GCA_021801885.1 bacterium | reverse complement strand
TGCGACGATGACGCCGCAGATGACGACGAGCTGCTTTGGCTCTGGGCGAACCCAGATGGCGCGCACAGCAGCACGACTACTACAACAAAGGGTGCCTTCTTCATCCCTTTACCTCCTCTTCTTTCGGGTTTTCAAGGTACTTCTACCCGTGCACATAATACAACATATTGTGAAAAAGCGCAAGTGCCCGCGGCGGAGGCGGTGTGTATAAAAAAATTCCGCCGGGAGGGCGGAATTTTTCAGAACGAGAGAATGCGCTATCGCTATCCCTGCGTCTTCTTGGCGCGCACCTTCTTCGGCTTGGGAGCCGTGGCGGCGGCGCGGCGCGACTTGAACTTCTCGACGCGTCCCGCGGTGTCGATGAGCTTCTCCTCGCCCGTGTAGAACGGATGACAGTTGGCGCAGATTTCGACGCGCACATCTTTCTGCGTGGCGCCCGTGACGAAGGAGCTGCCGCACGAGCAGATCACTTTTGCGTCGGGAAAATAGGTCGGATGAATGTCCTTTTTCATAACGTTGTCTATTATATAGGGAGCGTTTGATTTTGTCAAAATGAGATGTGCCTCGAGAGGCACACGGGTCCATGGGTAAATCTGTACGATATAAATAATAAAAAGAAGCCGTGCCGTAAAAGTGAATGAGGGAGCTTCGCGTGAAGCTCCCTCTCTGCTATCGAAGGAAGAGTAGCGCGGCGATGATCGCCGCAATTGCAAGGAAAGGGAGGCCGGTGACCAACCATTCCTTCGCCGCCTCCTTGAGCAGACGCCCGCGCGGGCCTCGTCCTACCGGGATTATGATGCGGGGCTGATTCATAGCCCCTCCTTTCTTTGTCCTGATATTAATTTACTATAAAAATATATTTTTGTCAAGTGAGCGCGGGCGGGCGCAGGAAGGGCCATTGCGAGGGATGCGCCGCGCCGAGCGGCCTCGCAGGTCCCTATTTGACATCCCGATGCCTTCTGCTATAGAATACTACTCGTTGCGCGCTTCCCCGTATCGGGATCCGCGCACGTACTTTGAAAAATTATCTGGTTAGAAACAACTGAAAGTTGAAGAGCTTTTCAGTTGTCCCAATCTATTCACTCATTTGGCGACGTTTGGAGTTATACAAAATGTCGCAACCATGGATGAGCCGATGCTTCGCAAGAAGTAACGGCAGAATCTTTTTTCAGAGGATTTGATCCTGGTCCAGGATGAACGCTGGCGGTGTGGATAAGGCATGCAAGTCGAGCGCTTCACCTTTTGAAACTTTTTGCGATTACCTCAAGAGAAGCGGATGTTGGTGAGGAGCGGCGAACGAGTTAGTAACACCCTGGTACGTACCTCGAAGACGGGCACAGCTCGCCGAAAGGCGGGGTAATTCCCGATATTCCCGAAAGGGCAAAGTCGCAAGACGCTTCGAGATCGGCCTAGGTCCGATCAGCTAGTTGGTAGGGTAACGGCCTACCAAGGCTATGACCGGTAGGGGAGGTGAGAGCCTGGCCCCCAACGACGAGACTGAGACACGGCTCGTACTCCTACGGGAGGCAGCAGTCGAGAATATTCGACAATGGGCGAAAGCCTGATCGAGCGACACCGCGTGCAGGATGAAGGCCCTCGGGTTGTAAACTGCGGTAGTATGGGAGGAATGCAAATGACTGTACCATACGGAAAGAGGTGGGTAACTACGTGCCAGCACCAGCGGTAATACGTAGACCTCAAGCGTTATCCGGATTTATTGGGCGTAAAGCGCGTGTAGGAGGTTTCGCGCGTCTTCTGTTAAAGCCCACCGCCCAACGGTGGAAGTGCAGGAGATACGGCGGGACTAGAGGAGGTTAGAGGTGCATGGAACTCACGGTGTAGGGGTGAAATCCGTTGATATCGTGGGGAACACCGAAGGCGAAGGCAATGCACTGGGACCTTCCTGACTCTGAGACGCGAAAGCGTGGGGAGCAAAAAGGATTAGATACCCTTGTAGTCCACGCCCTAAACGATGCCTGTTTGCTGTTTCGAGTATCGACCCTCGGAGTGGCGTAGCTAACGCGTTAAACAGGCCGCCTGGGAAGTACGAGCGCAAGCTTAAAACTCAAAGGAATAGACGGGGACTCGCACAAGCGGTGGAACATGTGGTTTAATTCGTCAGCAAGCGAGGAACCTTACCAGGGTTAGAAATCTAAGATGACAGGCGATGGAAACATTGCCCTTCTCACAAGGACATCTTGGACAGGTGCTGCATGGTTGTCGTCAGCTCGTGCTTTGAAGTGTTCCCTTAAGTGGGGTAACGAGCGCAACCCCTACTACGCGTTACAAGTGTCGCGTGGAACTGCCCCCGCTTAAGGAAAAGAGGATGGATACAGTGTAAAATTCCATTTTCGTTTCTTTGAGCGGGGGAGGAAGGAGGGGATGACGTCAAATCAGCATGGCCCTTTGATACCCTGGGCTACACACGTGTTACAATGGCAGCGACAATGGGTCGCCAACCCGTAAGGGGGAGCTAATCCCATCAAACGTTGCCTCAGTTCGGATTGAGGGCTGCAACCTGCCCTCATGAAGCCGGAATCGCTAGTAATCGCAGATCAGCCACGCTGCGGTGAATACGTTCTCGAGTCCTGTACTCACTGCCCGTCAAGCCAAGGGAGCCGGTAGTAGGTGAAGTTTCGCTTCGGCGGAATCAACTTAAGATCGGTGACATGGGCTAAGTCGTAACAAGGCACGCGTAGCGGAAGCTGTGCGTGGATCAATTAAACTGGTTCACTATAAAGAACCGCGTCGAGCTTGTCTCTCTTTCGCCCGCGATCGATCGCGGATGGAAGAAAGGCAGGTGATTGGGACAACTGAAAAGCTCTTTAAATAGGTGGCGGAAACCGCTCCCGTGTGGTATTCTCTAATGTATAAAGATTATGGCCGACGGAGCAAAGACCATCATGATCGTAGAGGACGACAGATTCCTGTCGTTTCTTTTGAAGACGCGTCTCGAAAAGGACGGGCTCACGGTCGTGCAGGCATTCGATGGCGAGGCGGCGGTCCAGGCGCTTAAGACGACGACCCCGAACGTGGTGATCCTCGATCTCGTGATGCCCAAAGTCACCGGATTTGAAGTGCTGAAGGCGATCTCCATTTCGCCCCAGATGGCCGGGGTACCAGTCATCGTGGTGAGCAATCTTGCTCAGGATTCGGACATCGAAAAGGTGCGGGAGCTCGGTGCGCGGGAATACTTCATAAAAGTGAAGATTTCCGTGGACGACCTTGTGAAGCACATCGAAGAACTTGCGGCATAATATATTTTCATTATTCTTGATTCTCTAATTCCATTTTATTTTCATTCTTATCATGATCGCAGACGCAATTCTTACAAAGATAAAGCCGGGCGCCAAGGTGAAGGTGTATGAGGGCAAGACCCCGTTCACCGGCATTGTCATTGCCCGGAAGCACGGAAGCGAGCCCGGCGCGACGTTCACGGTGCGCACCATGCTCGCTGGCGTGGGCGTCGAAAAGGTGTATCCGATCCATTCCCCCGCCATCGTAAAGGTGGAGGTGGTCTCGAGTCCCAAAAAAGTCCACCGTTCGAAACTCTATTTTGTCCGTACGATCTCAAACTCCCGCATTCGGAAAAAGATTGGTACCTCGCTCTAGTATATCAGACGACCCCCTTGGTCATTCGTAGTAAACCCGCCCCTTATGGGGTGGTTTTTTTTAAAGTCAGTTCACATGTGGCCGTGGTTTACAGTGGCGGATCGGTATACCTGGCACCGATACGGTTATCCCCCCGGTGGTAGACGGAGAAGTCGAAGATACTTCCGTTGACGATTCGATCGTGAACGAGCGCGTCTCCGTCCGTGGGTTTCCCGCGTTGTCGGTTGCGTGTACGGTCACGGTATGCGATCCCGGAACGAGGGTGGCGATCGTTGTATCGGATGCGATGGGCGTGCCGTCAAGCACGGCCGTGGTCGTCGCAACGCCAGAGCCTTCGTCCGCTACCGAGAACGAGAGCACGAGTGGAGTGCCAGTCCTGGCGGACGCCGGTATCGGTGCGATCGTGATCACCGGCGGCGTTACGTCATCGCTTGTGTCCGTGGAAAGTATGGCAGTAGGTGCTATGCTGCGGGTCGATGATCCGGTGCCGCCCTGATTCGTGAGTATGAGCAGTGGCGCTTCCGATGAGGAAGCGATTGCAAGCGATGCCGTGGTGGATGGTGATGCGAGTGGGACGTCGATATAGGTCGCCGCTCCCGTGGAGCGCGCCGCGTCATCGAATGTGCGGAGGACGAGTGTGAATGAGCCCTGACGTTTCGCGTGAAATTCCATCCGATACGGCGCGCCGGCAGGAAGCATGAGAAATTCGCCTCCGTTCGTTGTGCCATATCTGCTTCCCGGGATATTCGTCTCTTCCGCGTTCGTATGCGTCCCTATCGCATCAATCACATCGACGGTAGCGGGACCAGAGACATCCGCTTCGATCGTGGTTTCAGGATGGGGCGATGCCGCGCGTCCTTCAAGGCAATCTTCGGTGGAAGTGGAAATGCCGAGCGGTGCGAGATCGAGCGATGACGTGGTGTTCTCGAGGAGTGCCTCAATGAGTGTGAGCGGCCCTGTGTCCGCGATGAGGCCGCGATGATCCGCGCCATTTTCGGAATAGAGCGAGAAGTAGGTTGTGCGGTCGTCGTGTGCAAGATTGAATGCCGATACGGTCGGCACCGTACCGTCACCGCCGCCATGGACGATATGCGTGGTGCCGTCGTCCTGGAGCACGAATGCCGTGGGCGTGGCGGGGTCCTGGCAGCCAATGAGGGCATATACGGCGGAACCTTGTATCGATTCCATATCGCGCATGGCGTGCAGGGCATCGGCGGACATGAGAAGTCCGGCATTTCTCGCCCCCTCACCGGTCGATGTGGATTCCATGAGCGCATTCGTGCCGTCAAAATCGAGGATCGTATGGCCGCCATTGCGATTGTCGATCACATATCCTCCTTGAATTGCCACATAGCGTCGGGATGGAAGCAATTCGTATGTCGAAGGCATATTCTGCGCTATGGATTGTACTTCTTTTGGATCGAGCAGAGGAAAGGGGCCTATGCGGAATCCAAGGTCATCGCCGAATTCGAGGGCGCCGAACATTTCGGGGGCTCCCAACTGGGGCGTGCCGATGAGGAGGAGTGGTTTCACAAACGTCGTATCCGTGGCTGTCGCAAGATATTCCTTTGTTACGAGTCCTCCCATGCTATGGGCGATGATCGCGATGGTGCCGTCCGCCGAATGTGCGCGCGCCTCCTGGATGACGGGTGCGATCGCCGCAGCAGAATGTGCGGCACCGAATCGCCAGTCGTACGGCGCGACGAAGAGATCGATGCCTTCGCGCCATCCTTCTTTGGTAAGCATATCAATGAGCGGTCCGTATACGTCCACGTGGGCATACGGAATGGAACTTGTGACAGTGCGGATGATATCCGGAGCGACGAGCGCCACTCCTTTTTCGGTCCCTTCCGGGGAAAGCTTCAATGTATTGAGGTACGCATCCGAGGATGAAGCGATCATGGCGTTCGCATGGGGCCATACTTCATAACCGTCATCGCTCGTTGTGAGATATGAGCCCAGTATGCCGGGAACGATCACGATCGGGCGCCGATATCCCGAGGCAGGATCCGCACCGTCACCCGGAGATGTGCCGGTATCCGGCGTGGAGGTGGGCGTCGATGATGCGGCGGATGTCGACGCTGCCGTACCGTCGTCCGGAACACCATGGAGCGCAAGGTGGGACACCGTGATAAGGGATCCTCCTTGAAGTCCGCCATCGAATGCACTTAGGGTCACAAAGAAATTTCCTTCAGGGATCGTTACGCGGGGAAACGAAAGGGTCGCCGTGCCGCTCGTCCCCCGCGCGCATCCGAGGTAGACGGGGTCGGTGGAGGTCGCAATGATCGTCGAGGGGTCGCTCGAGGAGGTGATCACGATGCCATACGTGCCAAGCCCATCGCAGTTATTCCCGCTACCGTCGTTCTTCCAATCGAACGTCGCGGAGGAGATGCGAAACGGCACCGGGATCATGTAGTTCATTGCTTTCGGGGTGAGCGCGCACGCGAACGGACCCTGATCTCCGCACGGTGCGGGTTCCGCGGCCAACGTATACGCGGTGTCGTTATCCTGTATAAAGGTGCTTGTCGAGAGGTCTTCCACAAAGAAATCCGCGCGGGAATCTTCTTGGTCGGGAGCGACCCATGCCGAGGTGTTTCCTTCGGTATCCGCAGTGCGCGCCTGCCAATGGTATGCGCCGTTCGTGAGGGTTGTCGATGCGGTAGTTGCCGTGACGGACCCATTTCCTACCGAGAGGGGAGATGAGCTCATATTGGGAATATTGCGGAACGGGACAAAGGAGGGCTCGATTTCCACTTGAAGGGTGAGTGTATCCGTGGCGAGAGATGGCAGTGCCGCGGAGAACTTCACGATCGAGTGATAGTCGATACTTCCCGTGGTGAGCGGCACAGCCCCGAAGGCGTCGAAGAGGGCGAGCGAGCTGGGCGGCGCGGGTGCAGCGTATGCCGTAAATCTTGCATCCGCAAGGGGAGCCACAGTGAACGAGCCGCCGATCGTATCGGTTGCCGTGCCGAAGAACGTGATACTCGAGCGATTTTGAGAACCGAATACATAGCTCCAGCGATAGGAAGATCCCTCGGCAAGATGCGGCGCGGCGCTTCTGAATGAGAACCGGAGATCGCCTCCGCATCCATATCCGTGATAGCGATTATCAGAGGTTGCGAGCAATGCGCCCGTCGCGGCGTCCGAAAGAGTAAGGTAGCAATCGTTCGTGTCGGGATACTTGCTTGCACTCCCGAAATTTCCAGTGAACACTTCAATTGCGGTGAGCGTTCCCGATGTAGCGGCGACGAAGGATTGGGTTCCCGCAACGATGTTCCCCGTGCCGTTATTAAAGGAACTGTGCGCCGTGCCCTCCTGTGATCCGTCATATTGGGAGGCGAGCACGTCGGAGCCTCGCGCGTGACGAGCCGGAATCACGCTTCCCGCGAGCGCGACGAGCCCCGTGAACGCTATAATCAGAGGCCAATTTCTATGCTGCATGGCCGGATGGTAGCATGGAGCCCCTCAAGGACTCCTCAAGAACGTCTACGGACCATCGTAAGTCGCCGCCGAAGCCAGTCCTATTTGACATCCCCACCCCTTCTGCTATAATCGTCATCAAGGTTTCCTCGGAGTTCCTATGCGAATAATCACCATTGCGGGAAAACGTGTTCTATCGTTTCTCCTCAACATCCGCCCCTCCTAAAGGCGGTGTGGCAGATGGTTCGCACGCTCCGGGGGTACACCCCGATTTTTTTTGAGCCCCGCCGCCGCATCGAGTGCGGCATGGATCACCCTTCCATAAAAAACGGCTCAGACATTATTCAAAGCAATGTCATTCATTCTCGGAAAAAAGCTTAAGATGACGCAGATCTGGAAGGACGGAAAAGTCATTCCGGTGACGGCGATCAAGGCGGAACCTAACAAGGTTTCCTTTGTGCGCAGCAAGGATCGGGATGGCTATGAAGCCATTCAGGTTTCGCTCGGTAAGAAAAAGCGCGAGTTCCGCAACCGCAGCCTTGAGCCCGTCGATACGGCGCAGTTCGAGGTGGGGAGCGAAGTCACCGTGGAAGTGTTCAAGGAAGGCGACAAGGTCCGCGTGAGCGGCATCATGAAGGGTCGCGGCTTTCAGGGCGTCGTGAAGCGCCATAATTTTGCCGGAGGTCCGAAGACCCATGGTCAAAAGAACCGCTTCCGCCATCCCGGCTCCATCGGTTCCACTGCGTTCCAGCGCGTCGTGCCCGGCCGCCGTATGGCAGGCCATATGGGCGTTACGCGCATCACCCTGAAGAATCTCGTCGTGGCGGCAGTTGATAAGGAGCATAATATGATATTCCTGAAGGGCGCGGTCCCCGGTGTTACCGGAGGACTTATTGAGATTTCCAACGTCAAATAACGCCCATTTACGAACACTTTCATGAAAGCCGATATCTATAATCTCAAGAACGAAGTGGTGGGCTCCATGGATCTTCCTGCGGAGGTGTTCGACACCAAGTGGAACGCGAACCTCGTAAAGCAGGTGCTCGATGCGCAGGTGGCGAATCGCCGCGCGCCATGGGCGCATGTGCGCGATCGAAGCGAAGTATCGGGTGGCGGTAAAAAGCCCTGGCGCCAGAAGGGCACCGGCCGCGCGCGGCACGGTTCCACGCGTTCTCCTTTGTGGGTGGGCGGCGGAAAGGCGCATGGCCCCCGGAACGATAAGGATTATTCGCAAAAGGTGAACAAGAAGATGAAGCGCGTGGCGCTTTTTGCCGCGCTTTCTCGCAAAGCGAAGGACGGTGAGCTTAAAATCTTCGAAACGCTTGCGATCGATGCGCCGAAGACCAAGGCGCTCGCGGAGGCGTTGAAGGGTGCGATCGCTTTGCCGAAGGGCGGAAAGCGCTGGGATGTGCTCCTCGTGTCCGATGTCACCAATAAGAACCTTTTCAGGGCATCATCGAATCTCGTGAAGACGAAGGTTCTCGCGGCGGATTCTCTCAATGTGTTCGATATCCTGAATCACAAGAATCTTTTCCTCGATAAGGGGATTGTCGAAAAGATCGCGACGCACTATAAAGTTTAATCGCGCTATCATGGCCACGACCACTTCATCCATCAAAAAGCCCTGGATCACGGAAAAAGCAACGGCTGGCGAAGCTGCCAACCAGTATGTGTTCGTGGTGGACCAAGGCGCGTCCAAGCCCGAGATAAAAAAAGCCATCGCGGCGCTCTATAAGGTGGACGTCGTTGCGGTGAACGTGGTGAACCGTCCTTCCAAGCGCAAGCGTTTCGGGGGATTCCGTAAAGGTTTTCAGGCGGGCTATCGCAAGGCAATCGTCACGGTAAAGGAAGGACAGAAGATCGATACCCATTAATTCCATGAAGAAGTATAAGCCCACAAGCGCATCGCGCCGCAATATGACCTCGCCGGATTACCGCGTCCTCACGAAGGGCGTCCGTCCGCACAAGCCGCTCCTCAAGCGACTGAAGTCCAATGCGGGTCGTAACTCACAGGGACGCATCACGGTGCGCCATCAAGGCGGCGGTAACAAGAAGCTTTACCGCATGGTGGACTTCAAGCAGAATCGCATGGATATGAACGCGAAGGTGCTCACCCTCGAGTACGATCCATATCGCACGGCATTCATTGCCAAAGTCCAATATGATGACGGCGTGATTTCCTACATTATCGCTCCAGAGAAACTTGCGGTTGGCGATGAGATCCTGACTGCCGATGCCGCTCCGTTCAAGACCGGCAATCGCATGCGGCTCAAGAATATCGTTGTCGGTCAGCAGGTCTACAACATTGAAATGGCGCCCGGCCATGGAGGTCAGCTTGCACGTTCGGCGGGTCTCTATGCGGAGGTGCTCGCGAATGCCGATGGCTACACGGACCTCAAGCTGAATTCTGGCGAAGTGCGCCGCGTACCCTGGACATGCCTCGCGTCCATCGGTCAGGTTTCCAATGCGGAATGGAGTCTTGTGAACCTCGGCAAGGCGGGCCGCTCGCGCTGGCTCGGTATCCGTCCTACGGTGCGCGGCAGTGCCATGAACCCCGTCGATCATCCGTATGGAGGCGGTGAAGGCGCTCAGCCTCGTGGAACCCGCAAGCCCAAGACCCTTTGGGGCAAGGTGACCGGCGGCCACAAGACCCGCAATAAGAAGAAGAGGTCGAACCAGTTCATCGTCAAGAAGCGCGTAAGCAAGCGCAACCGCAAGTAATACCATCATCATGTCACGTTCACTCAAAAAAGGTCCGTTCGTGGATCCCAAGCTCATGAAGAAGATCGTAGCCATCAAACCTGGCAGCGGCACGGTCGTAAAGACCTGGTCGCGCGCTTCGGAAATCGCGCCGGAATTTGTAGGCCATGTGTTCGGCGTGCATAACGGCAAGACCTTTATCGAGGTCCGCGTCACGGAAGATATGGTCGGACATCGTCTCGGCGAATTTTCTCCCACCCGCAAATTCGTGCGCCACGGAGGCAAGATGCAGAAAGAACTGGAAATAAAGGCGACTCAGGCGCAAAAGCCTGCGGCGAAATCCGGTAAATAGCACACTGAGCAATGACTAAGGCCATGACCACGGAATATTCAGCGAAACTCAGATATCTCAGAATGGCACCGCGCAAGGTGCGGAGCGTTGGCGACCTGGTGAAGGGCCTCCCCGTGAACGAAGCAGAGGCGCAGCTTCTGGTGACCGCACGCCGTCCCGCGAAGCCACTTCTTAAGCTCTTGCGTTCCGCGGTGGCAAATGCTAAAAATAACGGGTTGTCCGACGCGAGCACGTTGTATGTCGCAAGTCTTCGCGTGGACGGAGGCCCGATGCTTAAGCGCATCCTTCCTCGCGCGCGGGGAAGCGCATCGCCCATCCAGAAGAAAATGAGCCACGTGACGATCGTGCTCGGCGTAAACTCCGAGCTTAAGGCCCGATTCACGATCGTTGCCCCCAAAAAGTCGCGATCCGCGGCCGGGAAGCCCTCTTCGCGTTCTTCTAAGAAGCGTACTGCGCCTGCGCCGACGCCCCGCCCCGAACAAGGAGGCGAGGAAAAGCATCGCACCGAGAAGAAACAGGGCGGCACCACCTTCTGGAAGCGCAATTTCAACCGAAAACAAGGCATGGGCGAATAACGGAACGTTACTATTATTATGGGACAGAAGATCAATCCAAATTCATATCGTCTCGGAATCACCAAGGGCTGGCCGGTCCGATGGTTCCTTAAGGGCGGCTATCCCAAGTTCCTTGCGGAGGACGAAGCGATCCGTGCCACGATCATGAAGCGCATCGGACTTGCCGGTATTGCCAACATTGAGATCGAACGAACCCAGGGCAATCTTCGCGTCTATATTCGTGCGGCGCGTCCGGGGCTTGTGATCGGCCGCGGAGGCAAGGGGATGGAGGATCTTCAGAAGGCGATCGCCGACGAGCTTCGCAAGGTGCGGGCATCGTTTGGTGATCGTGCCGGTGCGGAGAAGAATAAAGTTGCCCTCAGCGTGAATGTGGAAGAGCTCAAGAGGACCGAAGTGTCGGCTCGCTATGTGGCTCAGCAGATCGCGTGGGATCTCGAGAAGCGTATCCGCTTCCGCAGGACCATGAAGAAGTATCTCGAGCAGATCATGCAGAACCGCGACGTGAAGGGGGCGAAGGTCAAGCTTTCCGGCCGCCTCGACGGCAATGAGATCGCGCGGCGCGAGCAGCTTTCGCAGGGTGCGCTTCCGCTCGCCACGCTCCGAGCGGACATCGATTACGGCACCGCAACGGCGTTCACGACCTACGGCACGATCGGGATCCGTGTATGGATCTATAAAGGAGAAGTATTCGGCAAGCGGACGGGCGAAGAGCCCAAGGAGGACGACCATCGCATGGCCCGTCCCGAGCGTCCTATGGGCCATCGCCCCATGTCGCCCCGCGGATAATCTTTCACTATTTCCATGCTTCTTCCGAAAAAAGTAAAACATCGCAAATGGCAAAAGGGACGCTCCCGTACGCGCAACGTTGAGACGCGCGGCCTTGATCTGAACTATGGTCAATTCGGTTTGAAATCCACCGAATCGGCATGGGTGAATTCCCGTCAGATCGAAGCGGCGCGCAAGACGATCACGAACTTCCTCAAGCGCGAAGGCCGTCTCTGGATCCGCATTTTTCCCGATAAACCGATCACCTTGCAAGCTCCTGAAAAGACGCTTGGTGGTGGTAAGGGTTCGGTCGACCATTATGTCTTTCCGGTGAAGCCCGGCCGCGTGCTCTTCGAGATCGATGGCGTGGCGGAAGAACGTGCCAAGGAAGCTCTCAAGCATGCGTCGTACAAGCTTCCGGTCAAAACGCGCATTGTCGTGAAATAAAAGGACGCCCATTTATTCCCATGAAGAAAAAGGATATCCAGGAAATGAAGAATAAGTCGATCCCCGAACTCCAGAAGCTCGTGGTCGACGGTGCGGAACGTTTGCGCGCGCTTCGATTCGATCTCGCGGCCGGAAAGGTGAAGAACGTGGCGGAATTAAGGGAGGTGCGCAAGTCGATCGCCCGCGCAAAGACATTTCTTCATGAGCGCGCCTCGCAGACCGCAAAATAATTTCCTTTGAGGCACGATATCCAATTCCATTTTTTACGAAATCCATGGCACAGCAACCAGAAAAGAAAACAAGAAAGATCGTCGGAACCGTCATTTCGGACAAGATGACAAAGACCCGCGTGGTTTCCGTAGATCGCTTGAAAAAGCATCCGAAATACCAGAAATACTATCGCGTCACGAGCCGCTTTAAGGCGCATGACGAGGCGAACGAATACAAGACGGGCGATAAAGTCGTTATCGAAGAGACCAGGCCGTTGTCGAAAGATAAGCGCTGGAAGATCACCGGAAACGCATCATAACCATGATCCAGGAACGTTCCATACTTAAAGTTGCGGACAACAGCGGCGCAAAAGTCGTGCGGTGCTTCCGCGTGCTTGGCGGCAGCAAGCGCCGATATGCCGGCGTAGGCGATATCGTTGTCGCTTCCGTGCAATCGGCCGAACCGCGCAAGCCCGTGAAGAAGAAGGATGTCGTGAAGGTGCTCGTGGTCCGTTCGAAGAATGCGATCCGCCGCCCGGACGGTTCCTATGTACGATTCGATGAGAATGCGGTTGTCCTCGTCGATGCAAAGAAGGAACCTGTGGCAACGCGCATCTTCGGCCCACTTCCCCGGGAGCTCAAGGAGAAGGGCTATGAAAAACTTATGACGATGGCAGAAGAAATCGTATAAAATGCGCAGGGGAAGGTGGAGTGGAGTATCCCTCGACTTCCCGATATCGAGACCTATCATTTCCATGAAAATCATCAAAGGAGACAATGTAAAAGTGATGTCCGGAAAGGACCGCGGGAAGACCGGCGTGGTGAGCGCGGCGTTTCCGACCACCGGCAAGATCGTGATCGAGGGCGTGAACAAGTTCAAAAAGAACGCGCGTCCCCGCCGTGAGGGGGAACGAGGCCAGCTTGTTGAGGTCTCGCGTCCGCTTACCGCCGCCAAGGTCCAGCTCATCTGCCCTTCCTGCAAGGAGCCGACGAGGATCGGCGCGCGTCTCGAAGGGAACCGCAAGGTCCGTTATTGTAAGAAGTGCAAATCCACCATTTAATCATTGCCATGGCAGAATCCAAGAAACAATTTCATGACCGGGCCGCGATCCGCGCCCTCCTCGAAAAGGTCGTCGTTGACGCGGGCGTCGGTCGTCTTGGTCAGCAGCCCAATTTCGAGGAGAAAATCCTTCCGCAGGTTCAGCGCGACATCGCCGCGATTACGGGGCAGCGTCCGCAGATTCGCCGGGCAAAGGAATCGATCGCCGGCTTCAAGATCCGCGAAGGACAGATCGTGGGTCTTCGCGTGACCCTGCGTGGGACAAAAATGGTTGATTTTTTCGAGCGTTTGGTTACAATAGTCTTGCCGCGTGTACGTGACTTCAATGGGCTCGAGCGCTCCGCCGTCGATCAGGGCGGCACGCTCAATGTCGGGGTGCGCGATCATCTGGTATTTCCGGAGATCAACCCTGAGGATTCGCCGATCACTTTTTCTCTCGGCGCGAGCTTCGTACCGAAAAAGAAGGATCATGACGCAGCGCTCGACACATTTCTTTCGCTCGGCGTGCCGCTGAAAAAGGAAGGTCAAGCGGGTGCGAAAAAGAAGACCGTACGAAAGAAAAAGTAAGGCCTGCACGCGAACACTATTATGGCAAAAACATCCGTCATCGCGCGATCGAAAAAGCGCCCCAAGTACAGCACCCGTATCGTACGGCGCTGTTTCCGCTGCGGCCGCAAGCGCGGATATATGCGCGATTTCGGCATCTGCCGTATCTGCTTCCGTGAAATGGCGACGAACCAGCAGATTCCGGGCGTAAAGAAAGCTTCTTGGTAAACGAACGTCCATGCATTACTCCATCCTTTCAGAACTG
>JAKABL010000015.1 GCA_021801885.1 bacterium | reverse complement strand
AACAACGCCCGCATTATGAATGTTGCGGCACAGGAAATCACTGCAACGCTCCATGAAGCCCAGAGCAATACGCTTGCGGGGAATCAGGTCGGCGGAGCGCAGGGATTCTGGGGAGTGGCCTTCAGTAACGCCACCGACACGCAGCCTTTCATGCGGCTTTTCTATGCCACTTCGACTTCCGGTCTTGCGTCGGGCACGGCCGAGGGATATACGCCGCTTCCTGCGCACATTGCGTATACGACCACGTCGATCCCGCTGGGGGGCGTGCTCTATGTGTATTATTCGAACGGCGCATTACCTGCGCTTGGCACGCAGGGGGCCTATGCTTCATGCGCTGGGTTCACATGCCCTTCGACGACGATCGAGATCGGCCTCATGACGACCAGTGGGGCCCCGGCACTTACGTCCACGGTGACCGTCGCGCCCACCGGCGCGGTGAGCTATTGAGGGAAAAGAACGGGGAGAGATGCGGCGCGTGGGAAGCGGGCAGCTCGGATGGATATGGACAGGGAACATGAACAGCCAATGCCGCGATATGGAACATTCTAAAGCGATACAAAGAGGGATATTGGCACGCACCACATCGAGGAGCGGCCAGATGTTCGTGGGCATGGTGCTGCTCATCGGATCGGTCATTGCGATCGTGAGCCTTTTGCTCCTCTTTCTTTCGGGAGCGCTCGTGAGCACGGGATACGGCATCAAGAACACCACGGCCGCTCAGGCCGCCGCGACTACCGGTGCGGAGGATGCCATGTTGAAGCTCGAGCGAGGCGCGATCGCATCGTTCCCGGCATCGTATACCATTTCCGCCAATGGGACGACGGCGACCATACTTGTGGGGAACGATGCCCCGGCCGCGGGATTCGTGACGGTTACTTCGACGGCGACCGTGGCGAACCATGAATCGATCGTACGGGTGGTGATGGTGGAGAATACGAGCAGCCCCATGAGCGTTGTTTCGTGGAAGGTGCTGCAATGATGTGCCGCATGGTAAAATAATGGTATGCATATGAAGAGGCCAGATTTTTCCCGATTGCTCTCGCTGCTGCGCGTGCGGGCGTTGCCTTCGGGTCTTGAAGTGAGCGACCAGGTGCTGCGGCTCGCCTACCGTGCGGGAAAAGAATGGACGGGCGTATCCGTCGTACTTGCGCCGGGCGTCATGGAGCGTGGCGAAGTGAAGGACCGCGCGGCGCTTGCGAGTGCACTTCGCGCGCTTCGCGCGAAGGTACCGGCGCTCAAACACAAAGGGAAAAAGATGAACGTGGTGGTTTCGCTCGATTCGGCGGGGGTCTATACGCAGTCGTTCACCCTTCCCAAGCTGGCGGGCGAAGAGCTGAAGAAGGCGATCGATCTCAATGTGCAGATGTCCTCGCCCGACGATATCGATAAATCCTATTTCGGCACGCGCGTGCTTGCGGAGGATATCGCGAATAATCGCCTCGAGGTGTCGGCGGCGTTCGTGCCGCGGAGGATCGTGGATGCGTTGGCCGAGACCCTGTTCAACGAGGGATTCGTCGCGCTTAGAGTGGAATCCCGCGCGATCTCCCTTGTGCGCATGGTGCGATCGGTGGTGCTTTCTTCCGTGGATATGGTGCGCCCCTATCTCATTGTCGATCTCGATAACGAGGGGATTGATTTTCTCGTTATGAAGAATGGGGAGATGTATTTTGAATATCCTATGCCGTGGCGTGGCGTGGCGGATGTAAAGGGGCAGATACCGATCGCGCAATTCGATAGTGCGCTTTCCATGGGACTTCGCCAGATGTTCAATTTTTACCGTCAGCATTGGCAGGAATCGCTTGCGGGCATCCTCGTCATCGCGCCGGCGTTCACCGATGAGACGGTGCGGGTCGTGAGGGATGCGTCAGGGGGCGTGCCCGTCATCCCCATCATGCTTTCTTCACCGCCCACCGAATGGCTCGTGGCGCTCGGCGCGGGGATGCATGACGGCGGCCATGACAACGGTAAAGGGGAGATCGATCTTTCGGGAGAAGCGGCTGCGGACCGATATCACGAGGAGCGGATCATCGACCTCCTTGGATTTTGGTCCGTGGTAATGCCGTCCGCGCTCGCGCTCCTTATCGCGACGCTCGCGCTCGCATCGAGCTTCCTTGGGGGCATGGTCAGTCAGGCGGCGGCGCTGCCGGTGGGGAATCCCGCGACTTCTCAAAAAGTGATCGCGCTCGCCGCGTCATCGACGGTGTTCAACAACGAAGTGGCGCTCGTGGGTGCCGCTCAGGCCAATGCGGATACAAGCCATATGATATTGGATGTGCTCGATACGATCGCCGCATCGAGTTCTGTGATGGTGAGCCGCGTGACGTTGCAGGGTCAGAATGCGCCCATCTTCCTCTCGGGCACGGCGGCAACCGAGACCGATATCGTGCAGTTCAAAAATCTCGTACAGGAGAACCGTAACTTTGGCACAGTGAACCTGCCACTTTCGGGGATCCAGCCGGCGGGGAGCGCCTATTCGTTTTCTATGACGTTCCCGCTTGCGCCGAACGCCTTTAGGACGCCGCGTTAAAAGAGATCTCCTGCGTGCGGAGCGCCTCCGCGATTTCCAGGAACGCCTTTTCAAGAGCTTCGCGTTCATGGGCGCCGATGGGGGAAAGGACGAAATCGCCGGCTTTTTTTCGGTGCGTTTCGCGCGGATCGCGGATGCCGATGCGGGCCCTCGTGAATGAAGGGGTGCCAAGATGGTCGATGATCGAAATAATGCCTTTGTGTCCCGCCGCGCCGCCGCCGCCGCGAACGATCTTCCATGTGCCGAGCGCAAGATCGCTGTCGTCGTGCGCCACAATGAGCCCTTCGGGTGTCGCATCGAGCACGCGTAGCGCTTCCTTCACGGCGCGTCCCGAATCGTTCATATAGATGAGCGGTCGTACGAATGCCCATCCATCCGCGATCGCATATTCGAACAGGCGCTTGTAGCGGGTGAATGTAAGATCGGTGCCGTCGGGTCCTGCGGCATCGGGTGCGAGGCGTGCGGCGAGCGAAGGAAGCGCGAGCATGCCCGCATTATGATAGGTCATATGGTATTCGGGGCCCGGATTGCCGAGCCCTACGATCACGTTGACTTGCGCGTTGTGTGTCATGTTCTTTATAATGGTACTACTTCCATGAGAAAATTTTTAGCGTCTGCACTCGAGGTCCTCGAAATCGCGGTAATCGCGATCGCCGCAGTGTTTGTCATCAGAATATATCTCGTGCAGCCGTTCCTTGTGAGCGGCACGAGCATGTCGCCCACGTTCAAAAACGGCGACTATGTGCTCGTGGACGAGCTCACCTATCGCATCCGTCCTCCTGCCCGCGGCGATGTGATCGTCTTCCAT
Organism: bacterium; assembly: GCA_021801885.1. GTDB lineage: Bacteria > Patescibacteriota > Minisyncoccia > UBA6257 > 2-01-FULL-56-20 > JAKAGE01. Next base: position 10,826 of record JAKABL010000015.1, on the reverse strand, counting down.
GATCCGCAGGATTACTCCACCTATTTCATCAAGCGCGTCATCGGTCTTCCCGGCGAGCGGGTGGTGATCGCGAACGATACAGTGACCATCTACAATACCGCCCATCCGCACGGCTTCGTGTTGAACGAATCATACCTTCCGCCGGGCACCGTCACGTCCGGCAATTACGACGTCACGCTTTCGCCGACGCAATACTTCGTCATGGGGGACAACCGGCCACTGAGCTACGATTCGCGCAGTTGGGGGCCGCTTCCCGCCGCGAACATCGTGGGGATCGTTCGCGTGCGCCTGTGGCCGCTCAATAAGATCACCATCTTCTCCGCGCCCACCTACACTACCACAAGCACCGCGGGATAACGGTGAGTAACTATCCCAGCATCGATATGGCCGAGGATAAAAAAGAAAAGAACAAAGAAGCGGTACGATCCTTCCAGGCAGTGAAGGGAATGCACGATGTGCTTCCTGCGGACGAGCCGTACTGGGAAAAGATCGAGTCGGTGGTACGGGCGCTTGCCAAGGACTACGGGTTCGCGCGCATCGAACCTCCGGTGCTCGAGTTCGCCGAGCTCTACAACAAGACCTCGGGGGATACGAGCGATGTCGTGCAGAAGGAGATGTATACGCTGAAGACCAAGGGCGGCGACATGCTGGCGCTCCGCCCCGAATACACGCCGGGCATCGCCCGGGCGTACCTTGAGCACGGCATGTCGCGCCTCCCTCAGCCCCAAAGGCTCCTTGCCATGGGGCGGATCTTCCGGCATGAGCGGCCCCAGCTCGGCCGCGCGCGCCAATTCACGCAGATCGATCTCGAGACGCTCGGCGGCGTGAGCGATGCACTGTACGATGCCGAGATCATCGAGGTGATGAGCGATCTTCTCGCCGGGCTCAAGATCAAGAATCCCACGCTCAAGCTCAATTCCATAGGATGCCGCGTGTGCCGCCCGCTCTACAAGAAGCAGTTGCAGGCGTACTATCGCGCCCACGAAAAGGACCTTTGCGACGATTGTCGTGTGCGCATCGATGCGAATCCGCTCCGCCTTCTCGACTGCAAAGAGCCCGGGTGCGAGAAGCTCAAGGAGCACGCGCCGAGCATCCTCGATAAGCTGTGCATCAATTGCAGCAATCATTTCAAGGAGGTGCTCGAATATCTCGACGAGGTGAAGATCCCGTACGAGCTCGATTCGCGCCTTGTGCGGGGCCTCGATTACTACAGCCGGACGGTGTTCGAATTCTATGCCGACGGCCCCGAGGCGCAGATCGGCGCGATCGCCGCCGGCGGCAGATACGACTATCTCATGGAAACGATCGGCGGGCACATCACCCCTGCGGTGGGGGGTGCATCCGGTGTCGAGCGTTTGATTGCCGTGATGCGTGCCAAAGAGACCGCGCCGAACGGCGCGGCGAGCACGACCCCGGGGAGCAAGCGGGTATTTCTTGCGCACGCGGGCGAACTTTCCAAAAAGCGATGCTTCTCGCTGCTTCGCGAGCTGCGCGCCAAGGGGATTGCGGTCACCGAATCGCTTGCCAAAGATTCGCTCGGTAACCAGCTGAAAGTGGCCGATAAGGAGGGGATTGGCATTGCCCTCATCCTTGGGCAAAAGGAAATCTACGAGGATACGGTCATTGTGCGCGATCTGACGAGCGGTATCCAGGAGGCGGTGCCCGTGGATCGTCTGGCGGACGACCTCAAGCGTCGGCTTGCCGCGAAATAGCTCCGGATACACCCAGGGAAGGGCGCTCCGGCCTTTGGCAGCCCCCGGGAGCCATCGAAGTGCCGGGCGCGTGCCTTTGCCCTTGTCAAGCACCCTCATATCCGCTATACTCTTTCCCATGGCTATCGAAGTACGCAAAAAGGACGGCGAATCGCCGAATGCGATCCTCTACAGCTTCACCCGCAGGGTGAAGCGCAGCGGCATCCTCAAGGAGGTCCGCAGCAGGAAATATCATGACCGCGCCACGAGCCGCGTAAAGCGTCGCGCGTCCGCGATCCATCGCGAAGAGAAGCGGGCGGATATTGAACGGCAGAAGAAGCTCGGACTTATCTAAATGTCCCTCGTGCAGCAGCTCACCGACGATATGAAGGCCGCCATGAAAAGCGGCGATCATGCGCGTCTTGAGACGGTGCGTTTTGCGCTTGCCGGAGTGAAAGCCGCGGAAAAGGAAAAGCAGGCGAAGGACCCCTCGGCGGCCCTCACCGACGAAGAGGCCGTGGCGGTGCTCCAAAAGGAAGCAAAGCGCCGCAAGGAATCCATCGAGCTGTTTACCAAAGGCGGCCGCGCCGATCTCGCGGAGAAGGAGGAGGCCGGTCTCGCGGTCATCCAGGCATACCTTCCGAAGGAACTTTCGCGCGAAGAAATCGCCGCGCTCGTGGACGCAGCCCGCACCGCGAACCCGGCGGTCGCCGGCGATTTCTCCGGGCTCATGAAGGAGGTGATGCGGGAGGTGAAAGGGCGTGCCGACGGGCGTCTCGTGGGAGAGGTCATCAAAGAGCGGCTCGGCGCATAACGCGTATCCGCGATCGCCATGACTCCGTGGACCGAGACAACGCTCCATTCGCTCGCCAAGAAACTATTGAGGCGTCTTCATGTCACAGGGGCAACCCTGGATATTTTTTTATTGAAGGACGCGGATATCGCCGCGCTCAAGGCGCGTTTCATAAAGAAAAAGACGGAGCCCAACGTGCTTTCGTTCAGGGAGCCCGTGGCATTCCCGCACCCCGAGCTTACCCGCACGCGCTATCTCGGGGAGGTCTATCTCAATAAGGACATTCTCCGCAAGGAACCGCAGCGCGCCGCGCCGCTTCTCCTGCACGGCCTGCTCCATCTCTTGGGATACGATCATGAGCGGAAGGCGGATGCGGCGGTCATGGAGGGACTCGAGGAAAAGATCCTGAAGGACCTCGGTACGCCATAAGCGCACGCCCGGGATATCCTTTGTGCACAGTTCCTTTCCTGCCTTTTTCCTGATAAAATGGAGCTATGAAATTCAAGGGGCTCGGCGGCGACAACGACATCATCACGGGACTCGACATCGGTACCTCGTCCCTTAAGCTTGTCGTTGCGGACAGCAGCCGAAGGCGCCCCCAGATCCTCCATATTTACGAAGAGTCTTCGCTCGGCATGCGCAAGGGCGCGGTGATCGATCTTGGCGAAGCATCCCAGGCCATCAATCGCGCGGTGGCGGAAGCGAAGAAGGTCTCGAAGGCCGCCGCGAAGAACATCTATGTTTCGATCGGTACGCCGCAGGCGAAGATGCAGATCTCGCGGGGCATCGTTGCCGTTTCGCGCGCCGATGCGGAGATCTATCAGGATGACATCGATCGTGCGGTGCGCGCCTCGCAGGCGGTCAATCTTCCCCAGAACCGGACGATCATCCATACGCTCACCAAGGAGTTCATGGTGGACGGCGTGGGGGATATCGTCGATCCGCTCGGCCTTTCGGGGTCGCGCCTCGAAGTGCAGAGCATGATCATCGATGCGTTCTCACCGCACATCAAATCCCTCGTCCGCGCGGTCGAGCTCGCCGGCGGCGACGTGAGCGGCCTCGTATTCGGTCCGCTCCTCGCGGCGCGCGCGGCACTCTCCAAGCGGCAGAAGGACCTCGGCATCGCCCTCATCGACCTCGGGTTCGGCACCACGGGCCTTTCGGTCTATGAAGAAAATCGCCTGCTCGGCGTGGCGAAGTTCCCGGTCGGCGCCGCGAACATCTCGAACGACCTTGCGGTCGGCCTGAAGATCGGCGTGGACGCGGCGGAAGAGGTCAAGCTTCATTACGGTTATGCGGTGTCGCGCGAAGTCGGCGCAAAGGAGACCATCGACATGGGGAAATTCGTCTCTGAGGCGAAAGGGAATGTCTCCCGGCGCTTCGTCGCCGAGATCATCGAATCGCGCCTCGAGGAGATCTTCGATCTCGTGAATAATGAGCTCAAGCTCATGCAGAAGTTCGGCCAGTTGCCGGGTGGCGCGGTGCTCGTGGGCGGAGGCGCAAAACTTCCGGGAATCACGGACCTCGTGAAGCAGGAAATGAAGCTTTCCGCCCAGATCGGCTGCACGCTGGCGGAGGAATGGGAGGCCGAAGGAGGCTCGTTCAAGGAATACCTGGAAGACCCCTCGTTCGTGAATGCGTTCGGGCTTGTTCTGTGGGGCATGGATTCCGAAGGGAAGACGGGCAACGACGACGCGAACATCAAGGTGGGATTCAAGAATTTCTTCAAATATTTCACCCCGTGACCATGCGGATAGGGCGAGGCTCCGCGCGGAGACGAGGGGGGTCCGCGGGCGCCCTCCGCGCCGCGAGGTCCTTCTACTACCTTTCCTTATGGAGTTGTGCTAACATCATAAAAAATGGCCAAGGCAAAGAAACATAATAGAACTCCGCGCAGGTCAAGTTCTCATGCGCATCGCTCGTCGGGAAGATCGTCGCGGCAGCCGTTTCAGCCGCTCTCGGCGAACGTGAAGGTCATCGGCATAGGAGGGGGCGGCGGGAACGCGGTCGCGCGCATGGCCCGCGACTTTTACCGCGGCGTGGATTTTGTGGCCATTAACACCGATCATCAGGATCTCGACCATTGCGAGGTGAAGACGAAGCTCTATATCGGAAAAGGTCTTACGAAGGGTCTCGGCACCGGCATGAATCCCGATCTCGGCCGCCAGGCCGCGGAGGAGAATCGCTCGGAGATCAGTGAGGCCGTGCAGGGCGCTGACCTCGTGTTCATTGCCGCGGGGATGGGCGGCGGCACCGGCACCGGCGCTTCGCCGGTGGTGGCGGAGACCGCAAAGCAGGCAGGCGCGCTCACCATTGCGGTCGTCACAAAACCGTTCACGTTCGAAGGTTCGCAGCGCGAACGCCTCGCGGCCGAGGGCCTCATGAAGCTCAAGGACAAGGTCGATGCGCTCATCGTGGTCCCGAACGATCGCATCTTCACCGTCATCAGCAAGGATACGCCGATCGTGAAGGCGTTCGAAGCGATCGATGACATTCTCCGCAAGGCGCTGAGGGGACTCGTCGAGATGATCGCGATGCCGGGCATCATCAATGTGGATTTCGCCGACGTGAAGAACGTCGTGCAGGACGCGGGTATCGCGATCGTGGGGGTGGGCATGGCGGCGGGCGCCGATCGCGCCGTGAAGGCCGTCACCGCTGCGCTCCATTCGCCGCTCCTCGAGACGAGCCCCGACGGGGCAAAGGCGGTGCTTCTCGGCATTACGGGCGGCAAGGATCTTAAGATGACCGAAGTGAACGATGCGGCAAAGATCGTGGCACAGACGGCCGATCCCGGCGCAAAGATCATATTTGGCGCATACTATGACCGGAACCTTCCCGCAGGCCAGCTTAAAGTGACCGTGGTCGCCGTGGGATTCAACGGGTCGCAGAGCGGATCGCTCTTTGGGTCCTCGAGCAACGGGTTCGAGTCGCGGCAGAGCATTTTTGGCAGGCCCGGATTCGAGGCGGGTGCCCTTGGTATCAAGAAGCAATCGATGCCGTCCGCCGCACAGGAGCGCGGCGTGGCAAAAGAGCCCACAATCCATGCGCGCGGGGAAGAATCGGCCGACGAGCTCGTGGCGCAACAGAGGATAAGCGCTATACCCAATCCTATCGAAAGGAAGGGAGGGGACGCCGGAAAGGCGGGAAGTGCTTCACAGGGAGCATCGTCGTCAGGTGCCGGCGCATTGAGTGCCAACAAGGACAAGGAGAACGATCCGTGGGACATTCCCGCATTCTTGCGGAGGAGGAAGCGGTAATCTTCAGGAGGCGGCGAGAACGCAGGAACGAAAAGATCGCGCCCCGTGCGCGATTTTTTGATGCCCGCGTCCGGCCGTCATTCTTCCGTATCGGGTTTTTCGATCACCGAGGATTCGAGCGCCAACTGTTCGCCTGTGATCCGATACACGTCCTTGTCGATCTTCTTGAATTCCTTTCCCGCCGCATTGTAGGCGGACACGGTGGTCGAAAGGTTCTTACCCACCTTCTGCATGTATTCCTCGTAGCTTACGAGATGGCGCCCAAGCTCGGTCACACGCTCGGCGATCTTCTTTGCGCTTTCCTCGATGCGAAGCGCTTTGAGCCCCTGGATGACGGTGAGGAGGTATGCATGGAATGTGGTAGGGGAAACGATCACGACTTTTTTCTTGCCATTGGCGTATTCGATGAGGTTCACGTTTGTGGCGCGTACCGCACCGACCTTGTTCACAAGAAGGTCGTAGTAGACGGCTTCGGAAGGAATGAACATGAACGCGAAATCGAGCGTCCCTTCCTCGGGCTTCACGTATTTCGAGGTCTCGTCGATGCGCAATTTGAGATCGTTCGCAAAGGCATTCTCATAGCGCTCACGCTCCTCCTTCGTTTGGGCCTCGAGAATGCGATTGTAGTTTTCGAGCGAGAACTTGGAATCGACGGGGATAATGCCGTCCTTCGTGAACACCGCGGCGTCGACGATCGTGCCGTCCTTGAATCCGTACTGCATGGCGTACGCATCCGGGGGGAGGACGTTTTCGAGCACCGTCTTCAGATAGTATTCGCCGAGCACGCCGCGCTGCTTGGGGTTTTTAAGGATATCCTGGAGATTCTTGAGGCTGTCGGCGATATGCACCACCTGCTGCTGGCCCGCGCGCACCCCTTCAAGCTCCTTGGTGATGGACTGGATAAGTTTCATGCTTTCTCCCATCTGCGCGAAGGCCCGTCCGGTGGAATCGTGGATGGCCCGGGTGGATTCCCCGAGCTTCGCATCGATCGTCCGGTTGAGCTCCGCGATCTGGTTCTGGAGCAGGAGGAGCGATTGGTCGTCCTTTTTTTCCTCCGGTGCGGGTACCGTAGGCCGCCAGAGGCGCCACGCAATGAGGGCAAAAAGGGCCGCGATAACGAGGAGCAGGATGAGTTCCATGGTTCCATTTTATAAGAAAGGGGTCGCGCCGTCGAACGTGCCTTTCGGGAATTCTCCGGCGATGAAATAAAAACACCCCTTTCTAAAACGAAAGGGGTGTTTTCCAACGGAGCTGCCGGGCAGGATTACTGCCAGGAGCGGCCGCCGCCGTAGCTGTCATTGCTGCGGGGAGCGCGGGGCTCGAGGGGCTTGGCCTCGTTCACGGTGAGCTTGCGCCCGCCGAAATCGTTGCCATTCCACATCTCGATGGCCTTCTGCGCGTCGTCATCGGACGCCATTTCGACGAACCCGAAGCCGCGCGAACGACCGGTCATCCTGTCCGTGATGATGCTCGCGGACGTGACGTTACCGGCCTTCGCGAACGCCTCCTGGAGTTCATCCTGGGTCGTCGAGTAGGGTAGACCGCCGACGTAAAGTTTTGTAGCCATGCAAATGCTGTCTTGCGTGTAAGGCGACCAGTTTATCTCTTACGCTGCTCTGCCATTGGACTGTCGCGGAACACGCGAGCGCCTGGCGAATGCAAACTTAAGAACACTTACAACATTCCTATTATACCATAGGACGTCTAAATAATGCAAATAGGGGGTCCCGGGGCGACTCTGGGCATAAAAAATCCCTGAGTGCGGCGCACTCAGGGGCGAGGAAATAAGGGGAGGGTGACTTGCATAGTTTATGGATCTCCTGGCGGAGGAAGATTCGAAGTTGTCGTTTGTCACCCAGGGTGCGGGGACGCCGGCGATGGTGGCGCACCTCATGGGAGATCTCCTCATTGAGGCGCGCGAGTTCTGCTCTGCGTTGACGAAGTATCCTTCTCCGGTGAACGTTGTCTCTCATGCTCACCTCCCACTGCCTTCCTTTATAATATACATGGAAGAAATGGTCAAAGGTTCATCGCCACCGTCCCTCCTGTATAATGGCAGCATGGCAACGACCATCGCCGCGTTCAAAAGGACCATATGGCGGCACTACCGGGCCCACGGACGACATGATCTCGCGTGGCGGAAGACAAGGGATCCGTATGCGATCCTTGTCTCGGAGGTCATGCTCCAGCAGACGCAGGTTTCCCGAGTGGAAGGATTCTATGAAAAGTGGCTTGTACGATTTCCGGATTTCACGACGCTCGCAAAGGCACGGACGGCGGACGTGCTCGCCGCATGGCAGGGACTCGGCTACAATCGCCGCGCGCTTGCGCTCAAACGCCTTGCGGAGATCGTACGACAGGAGCACGGGGGGCGTCTCCCGAAGGACCGGGCAGCGCTCGAACGCCTTCCCGGCATAGGGAGGGGAACATCCGGATCGCTCATGGCGTTCGTGTTCAATAGCCCGGAGCCCTTTATCGAAACGAACATCCGGCGCGTGTTCATCCATGCGTTCTTCCCGCGCGCGCGGCGCGGGGTAACCGATGCCGCGATCGAGCGTTATCTTGAGCGTACGCTCGCGCGGGAGCGAAATCCGCGCGAATGGTACTGGGCGCTCATGGATTACGGCGCATCAATGCCCGATCTCGAGACCAAGGGCACGGCCCGCGGCGTGAACCCTAATCGCAAAAGCGCGCATTACAGGAAACAAGCGGCATTTAAAGGGTCCGACCGCGAATTGCGCGGCAAGATCCTCAGATGTCTTGTGGCCGCGAACGCGCGCCGCACCGGCGCACCGGCGCAGGGCCTATCCCGCGATCAGCTTGCGGAGGCTGTCGGTGCCGCGGCGCCGCGCCGCGGTGAGCGCGACGCGTTCGCGCAGGTCGTCTCGCGTCTTGCCAAAGAAGGGTTTATCATAGAGAAAAGAAATTTTATATTCCTCGCGTATTAATATTTATCAATGACTATCTATCGCGCCGCCATATCGCGCAAAACCATCAGTGTCGCATTATCGATCGCAGTATTTGGCGCCATTGCGATCGCCGGCGCGTTCACAAACGCCCCTGCGGCCGCTGCGGCATCGAAGCTTCAAATAGGCGCCTGGCTGCCGTATTGGCAGGGGACGGCGGGAGGCGAAGAGGTCGCCCTTAACCTTGCAAAATATAACGAGGTAAGCCCGTTCTCGTACGAGATCAATTCCCAGGGTCTTATCACCGATCCGCTCATGATCGGCAACGGGAGCTGGAATTTCTATTTCAGCGCGCTCCGCGACATGAACGTGAAGATCATCCCGACGATCGCCTATTTCGATACTCAGGGGATCTACCACCTCCTCTCGAACAGGACGCTGCGCATCCGGGCCGAAAACACGATTGCGCAGCTCGTGAAGGGAGAGGGCTTCAATGGCATCGATATCGATTTTGAGGCGATGTCGCCGGCGACGCGGCCCTACTATTCGCTTTTCATCGAGGGGCTTGCAATGCGGCTCCATCCGCAGGGCGAGATGCTCACCTGTACGGTCACTCCGCGCACACCGCTTTCCTCGCTCTATGCGAATCCGCCGGGGAATGTCGTCTATGCCGAGAATTATCCGCTTCTCAATAAATATTGCGATGAGGTGCGCATCATGGCATACGACCAGGAGGGGGTCGATATCAAGCTCGATGCGCAAAAGGGCAGTAACGGGACCCTCTATGCCCCGGTCGCGGACCCTGCGTGGGTTACAAAGCTTATCCAGTACGCCTTGCAGTACATCAGCCCCAAGAAGCTGATGCTCGGTATTCCGACGTACGGCTATGAATATGAAGTGTCATGGGCGAATGGCAAGACGACCTATCAGCGCGTGCGCGCGTTCGATTATTTCAGTGCCATGGACCGCGCGCTCTCGATGGGAATATGGCCCACGCGCAACAACGCAGGCGAGCTCAGCTTTACGTATCAGTCGAGCACCTATATCAAGGAGCCTCCTATTCTCACGTTCACCGAGTCGTCCACGGAGCCGGCGGTCCTCAAGAATCCGAGTTCGACCGCGCCCACGACGTTCTTCGTCTCGTTCCCGGACGCGACGTCGATCATGCAGAAGGTGAAGCTTGCGGAGCAGTACGGTCTGCGCGGCGTGATGTTCTTTAAAGCCGACGGACAGATGGACCCGGCGTTATGGAACCAGCTGCCATAGTCTCGTTCGCAAGCGCGAGGGACTCCGCCGCATTCTTGGTGTGAATGAGGCTGAGGTTTGCGTGAGGGGAGAGGACGACGACATCCGCATAATGCACGCCGAAGATGACCGCCGCGCGTTTCGTCGGCATCCAGATGTCCATATTGTGCATAAGTTTGGCGCTCATGCGGTCGTGCACCGTGAAGATCTTGTCCCCGTACAGCGCGGGGATCATCACCTTCGTGCCGAACGGCAGGAGGTTGGTGGCTACCACGCCGTCATGGACGTAGGTGCCGTCGGCCGTAATGAACGGGCTGCCATAGGACTTGGTCTCGTCCGGAAGGCTCGTATAGGCCGTGATCTTGAGGTGGAGGACCTGGCGGACGTCGCCTGTCGTAATGAGGGATGACGTTGCCGCAGGGGCGTCCGTGGTCGGCGCAGGAGCCGACGAAGTAATGTTTTGGGCTTCAGTGGCGAGGCGGGGGAAGGTGAAGGCCGCTATAAGGCCGATCACGATGCCCCACCGTCGTAAGTGAATGCTCATAGATATGGTTTCCCAATAAAAAATCCCCTCGCGGGGTCTTAGCATCTCTATTGGGTTGTAAGGACATGGTACCACGGAACCGTCCAAAAAGTCAAGGAAGTGGAGGGCGCTCTATAAAGCCTATAAAATAAGGATTTTTAGGGCATTTGGGCAAATAAAACGTCCGATCCGGGAAGGCATCGGACGGGATGGAGGGGGTGAATTCACCCCTGCAGACGCCTCTTGAGGACGGAATCTTTCCGTTCCGTGACGTCGTCACAGAGGGTTCCGAGGGCGTCCAGGGATTTTTGGTACCGGGAGCACTTTCTATACCGGCCATATAACAATTCTCCTTCGCGGATAGCCTGTTCTACGAGGATGATCCGCTCCGGAACGGTGAGCCCGAGCGCA
>JAKABL010000072.1 GCA_021801885.1 bacterium | reverse complement strand
AGTTCAACCATGCTCCGTACGCTGAAGGAACGCCTGCGCAGTGCGCAGGGAACGCTCATCCGGGCCCTGCTTTTCGGGCTTGCATGGGCGCTTTTGCCGTATTGGCTCTTTGCGCTCGTCGCGCTCGTCCTGTTTTTTGCCCCCGCGTCCCAGGCGCGCAGGGTCATTGCCCCGTTTTTCGCGCTTCTCGCGCTCGCCGCGTTCGTGCCCGGGGGTATTGCAATGGCCATTATCTTCGGCCTTCTCTTTTGGTACATCCTCCTTATCAAGGGACTCTATGTGATCGACAGGCGCACTGCGTATGAGGTCCTCATGCTTGCGCTCATATTCCTTCTTGTGCGGATATTCTATGGATATCTCGGAACGGGGTTCGGCGGCGGGGCACCGTTGTTCTTCGCATTCGTGGTCGCGGCGGTATCGGGATGGCTTTTTGCGGACTTCGTGGGCAATTTTGCCGAAACGGATCCGGCAGAGGGCGAAGGATCCGCCGTACCGGCACGCCGCCTCCTTCGTCGCGTTGCCGCAATCGTGATCCCGTTCATTTTTTTTGAGATCATGCTTGCCGGACTTTTTTTGCCGCTTAATGCCGCCTACCAATCCGCGGTGGCGTTCCTCTTCATTGCCGTGGTCGGCGATCTTGCCGGACGGCATCTCCTTGCCGCTTCGGGATCCGGCAATGCCTCGGGGGGCATCGACCGCACCCGTGTCCTTGCCGTGTGCGGTACCGCATTTATCCTCCTTGTCATCATCTTCGGATCCGCCCACTGGAATCTTTGAGTGGCACCTTCGTGCCGGAAGCGTTGCCGATGGAATTTTTGCCGTATGCATACTCCGGCAGAACCCCTTGCGCATTCCGTATTTTTTTGGTAGAATGCGGCCATTATGAATGAATCCGGCAAAGAGCGTTTCATTCTCACAAAGTCCTACGAGATCGCCTACGCGCTTTTCCGCGTTGCCGCGACGCTCCAGGAAAAGGACTTTGCCGAACGGTTGCGCGCGACGGGGGCGGGACTCCTCGAGGCGGCGTCGGTCCAGGACCATGACACCGGCCGCCGGGCGCTGCAGGTGATCGAAGCACTCGTGAAGTTCGCGGGAGATCTTGGGCTCATGACGTCCGGAAACGCGGACCTTACCCTCCGCGAGATCTACCTTCTCGATGCCGCGATCGTCGAACGGGCCCAGATCGAAAAAGCGGGTTCCCCTGACCTCTCCGAGGTCTTCTCGCCGATTCCCGCCGAGAACACCCCTTTTGCGTCCGTGTTCTCCCGCGAGGGTCAAGCGGATGGTGCATATGCGGAGAATCTGGCAAATAGGGAAGATGCGGCCCGCGACGAGAATCCGGCAAACGATCCAGCAGAGGAGGATTTCTATAATCCGGCAAACGGCAGGGGATATGTGGATAAGAAATCCAATAGTGCAAAGAATCATGGTGCGCAGGAAATGAATTCCGAGGGGCCTTCGTTTCTTAAGGCCGATATACGGCAATCGGTGATCATGGACCGAATCCGGCAATCCGGCAATTGCCGGGTTCGCGATCTTCAGGAAGTTTTGCCGGATTGCAGCGAGCGGACCATTCGCTACGATCTTCAGTCGCTCATGGAACGTAATCTTATAGAGCGAGTGGGTGCCGGCGGTCCTGCCGTTTCCTACCGGATCCGGCAAATGGCACAGTAGCCGATGCGGGAATAATGGGGGTAACCTTTCCATAATGAGGACGTTGTAATTAGCGCGAGTGGGGAATGCGACGATCGCTCAGTACCCTTTTCGCAATCAGCACGGTATAATTCAATATGTAGCAACGGTTTGGTGTGAGGCCGAGCCGAAGCAGGGGATAGTGTGTGGTAGTTGGATAGAGTAGTGGAGACCGGGGGTGAACCTTTTTCGTCCCTGACCTCCACTACTTTTATCCGGTGCGTTCCCCGCTTCATGTCGCCTCCCGCCAACCGGCGGGAATTTCTTTTATTCGTAACAACCCCGTAGCCGTCATACTCTCTTCCACAAGGTCCGTCGATCGAGTCCTCACCTCGGGAGACGCCTTGCAGGAGAGCGATATGCCGGAGACGGCGACCAGAAACAAGAAATGTATTCAGAAAAAAGGTCGACGTCCCGGGCGCTGCAGATCCTAACCGGTCCGCGGTTCCCAGGTCGATAACTTAGAAAAAAGTTCGAATTACAACACAATGAGCATAAACAAAAAGTTAATTTCGGCTGCACTCACGGCCACCACCATCGTGTGGGCGGTAGGAGTGGCGGCGCTTCCTCTCGCGAATGCTCAGACGACCTCCACTGCTTCGTTGCAGGCGGAGATCGCGTCTTTGCTTTCCGAGATCCAGTCGCTGCAGGCCCAGTTGAACACCCAGACGGGCGGTTCGACCTCGGCTTCGACCGGCAAGACGTACAACTTCGGTACCAGTGACCTCACCATTGGTTCCCGCGGCGCTGGCGTCACGGTCCTTCAGCAGTTCCTTATCGATCAGGGTGACCTGACCGCGGTTTCGGCTCCGACGGGCTACTTCGGTACTCTTACCCAGGCGGCTCTCGCGAAGTTCCAGGCTGCGAACGGTATCCATCCTGCAGCAGGTTACTATGGTCCCATCACTCGCGCATATCTCGCGAAGTATGTG
>JAKABL010000071.1 GCA_021801885.1 bacterium | reverse complement strand
GAAAGGAGTGCGGATCGTATATGTTCGCGTATCGCACCGCGCCTCGGAATACGCAGGAGTACCCTTCAAATTCCATCATGTCGCAATCAATCTCCTTATGAACGCGATCGATGCCTATGGAGATATTCCCCGCGAGGCAACAAGAGAAAGGACAGTGACTGTGCGCACCTCCGTCCGTAAAGGAATGTTCGTCTTTATTGTAAATGATAAGGGATGCGGTCTTTCGGAAGAGATACGCGATCGCATTTTCACGCCCTTCTTCACGACAAAGCCGGAGGGCATCGGCATAGGTCTCGCCACGGTAAAAAAGATCGTCGAAGAAGATTTCCTCGGCACGGTCACCGCGCGAAGCGCTCCGCGGTCCGGCACGACCTTTACCATCGGATTTCCCCTCGCGCCGCCCCCGTCCGCGGCGCCCGCAACGGGACCATGGCCACTCCCCGCAGAAGGGGTTCGGGAACGCGCCATCCCGTCTGCTATAATGAATCCATGATCAAAAACGCGCTCGGCGGATTCAAGCAGTTCATCCTCCGCGGCAACGTCGTGGACCTTGCGGTCGGCATCATGATCGGCGCGGCCTTCAATACCGTCGTCTCGTCCCTCGTGAAGGACATCCTTACGCCGTTCATCGCGGCGATCGCGGGGAGGCACCAGTTCACAAGCTTCTCGTTCACGATCAATGGCGCGCAGTTCCTCTACGGCGATTTCCTCAACAACCTCATTTCCTTCCTCATCACCGCGATCGCGATCTACTTCTTTGTGGTGCTCCCCCTTAATAAGCTCAACGAAAAAATGGCCCCGAAGGGCCCTCCCGCCGAGGCGACGACCACGCAGTGCCCCGAATGCCTCAGCAATATCCCGATCGGCGCCACCCGCTGCGCGTATTGCACCGCACTCCTGAAGGACGCTCCGGCTACGCAGTGACCGAAGGGCTTACGCCCTCACCCTTTTCCCCACCGTGCCGTGACATCTCGTGCCGCGCGAGCCCTTTCCGCACGCCCGCAAGCCACCAATGCACGAGTCCGGCGGACGCAATGCCGATGACGGCACCGCCGATGACGTCGAACGGCCAGTGAACCCCCACGTAGACGCGCGCGAACGCCATGACCGCCGCGAGCACGATATACCACCATCCCCATTTACGGTTCGCAAACCACATCGCCGTCGCAAGCGCAAAGAAGAGCGCCGCATGACCCGACGGGAAGGACCAGCCTCCCGTCACCACGAGCGGCACGAAGGCCTGCACCGAAAAAGGCCGCGCTTCGTGGAAGAAGAACCGGATGACCGAGGTCACGATGCCGCGCGCAAGGATCATCGCGAGCGCGGCTTCGGCGAATATATAGAACCTTCGCCGCGCCCCCTTCCGGAGGAACACGAACACTAGAAACCCTGCCCCAAGGAAGTAGGGCATCCACGTCGCAAAAAAGATCGCCGCCACATCCGCAATGATGTTCCTGCCGCTCAACCCATGCACGGCCGCAAACCATACTGCATTAAGCGTTCCCATATCCGTCCATTATACCAAAAAAGAAGGGTCTGGCATATACGCCGGACCCTTTTTCTCTTGCGGCGATCGTTCCCGAAGAAAACCCGATCGCGATCCTTCGTGTTATTTCCGTACGTAAGGAAGGAGCGCCATAAAGCGTGCGCGTTTGATGGCGGTCGCGAGCTTGCGCTGATGCTTCGCGCACACATGCGTATGGCGGGGATCGACGATCTTCTTTTGGCTCGATACGAAGCGGCTCAAAAGGTCGACTTCTTTATAGTCGATGTTCTTGAGGTTCTGCGAGCAGAAAAAGCACTGTTGGGACATGAATGAAAAAAATTAATTGGTTAACGGGGATATCGCCTGATATTATACTTTCCGGACCTGGAGGGAATCGAGCTCCACGGCCGTATCCCGGCCGAAGATCGGTACGAGCACCTTGATGCTCCCCTTCTCTTCGTTCACTTCGGCGACCTTGCCGTCGTATTCCTTGAACGGACCGTCGGTTATTTTTACCAGATCCCCCACCTTGAGGTCAAGGTTCACGCGGTTTTCCTCTTTGCCCGCGCGGGAAAGCAGGGACTCCACCTCCTCGCGGGAAAGCGGGGTGGGCGTCGTATTGTCGGGACCGACAAACCCGGTGACGCGCGGGGTATTGCGCACCACATACCAGGAATCCTCGGTGAGGATCATGTCGACGAGCACATAGCCGGGATAGATCTTCTCCTCGACCGTCGTACGGCGGCCTCCCTTCACCCGTATCGTTTTTTCCTTAGGCACGAGCACCTGGAATATCTTATCGCCCATCGCGAGGGATTCCACGCGCTGACGGAGATAACGCGCCACGGCCTCCTCGTAGCCCGAGTAGGTCTGCACGGCGTACCACTGGCGCTCGCCCGAACGCTCAATGTGTCCCTTGGATTGCGGTGAATGAAGTGCCATCGTTGGATAATGGAAAATTAAAGCACAATGACGTTCTTGATGATGCTCGAGAAGAGAAGGTCGAGTCCTCCGAGGAATGCCGCAAGCACGACGGACATGCCGATCACGATGAGAGTGAGGCGGACGGCCTCGCGCCGCGTGGGCCAATTCACGTGCCGGAGCTCCTGGCGGGACTCTATGAAAAATCGTTTGATGCGTGCGGTCATTTCCTTGATTCCTGCGCGTCTTACGCGCCCTCCCTGAAATAAAATACCGCCATACTCGCGGCATCGGGAGATGCG
>JAKABL010000014.1 GCA_021801885.1 bacterium | reverse complement strand
TCGGCAGGCGCTATCAGGCGGGCCTCCATCAGGCCATCGAGGCGAAGGAGGGCGTGCAGGTGAAGGAGGAGTCGCGTACCTATGCGAAGATCTCCATTCAGAACTATTTCCGCATGTATCGGAAGCTCGCGGGCATGACGGGCACGGCGCAGACGTCGGCCGAGGAGTTCCATAAGGTCTACGGGCTTGAGGTCATGAGCATTCCGACGAACCGTCCGCTTGTGCGGAAGGATATGAACGATCTCATTTATAAGAATTTCGATGCCAAATTGAACGCCATTATCGACGATGTGCGCACGCGGCAGAAAAAAGGACAACCGGTACTGCTCGGCACGACGTCCATCGCGCGGAATGAGATCATTTCCGCCGCACTCGCGAGGGCGAACGTGAAGCATGAGGTGCTCAATGCAAAAAACAACGAGCGGGAAGGTGCGATCATCGCCCAAGCGG
This sequence comes from bacterium, assembly GCA_021801885.1. GTDB lineage: Bacteria > Patescibacteriota > Minisyncoccia > UBA6257 > 2-01-FULL-56-20 > JAKAGE01. The sequence goes on along the minus strand of JAKABL010000014.1, from coordinate 14,315 downwards.
GCCGTCCCGGGGCGGTGACGGTGGCGACGAACGTTGCCGGCCGAGGCGTGGACATCCTGCTCGGGGGCAATCCGCCGACGCCCGAAGAGGCCGCGAGCGTGCGCGACGCCGGAGGACTGCACGTGATCGGAACGGACCGCCACGAGGCGCGGCGCATCGACAACCAGCTGCGCGGCCGCGCCGGCCGTCAGGGCGACCCCGGGTCGTCCCAGTTCTTCCTTTCCCTCGATGACGACCTGCTGCGCATCTTCGGGGGCGATCGCATTAAAGGGATCATGGAGCGTTTCGACCTTCCTGAAAACGAGCCGATCGAGTTCGGCATGGTGACGAAGGCGGTGGAACAGGCTCAGGAGAAGGTGGAAGGGTCCAATTTCGACCTTCGCAAACATCTCCTTGAATACGATGATGTGTTGAATCGTCAGCGTGCGGCTGTGTATAAGCGGCGCACGGAACTTTTGGGCATCGTACGCAAGGAAGACCTTGCGCAGGCGATCGCCGAAGCGGCAAAGGCCCATTTTGATGCGGTATGGACCGCGCGCTTCATGGACGATCCCGATGCCGCGCGTGCGGAGATCGTAAAGGCGTTCAAGGATGCCGCGATAGTTCCGCGGGAAGCGTCGGAGGATCCTTTTGCCACGGCCGTGCTTGATGATTTCAGAAACGTGATCGATCGGAAGGCGCAGGAGATCGCAGCGCATCCGCTCGCAAAGAACCAGATGCTCGGGATCCTCGATATGCTCTGGATGACGAATCTCGAAGATCTCGAGGCGCTTCAGGAGTCCGTCGGCCTTCGCGCGTACGCACAGCACGATCCTCTCGTGGAATACCGCCAGGAGGCAAGCCGCCTCTTCCGCGCGTTCTGGGGCAACTATAACGGATGGCTCTTTGGAAATATTTTCAAACTGGCGGGGATGCCGGTCGCGGCATCGCCCGCGGGAGATACTCCTTCCGCTCCTGCCGCTTCAGGGAACGGCGCTTCGTCGGCATCCGGACAGAACGCCGGAGACGGCCATGGGGAAAAGATCGGACGGAACGACCCATGCCCGTGCGGAAGCGGCAAGAAATGGAAAAAGTGCGGCCTTATGAACACCGAAGAACATCGGAGGAATACGACGATGCGCGGTCCGAAGCACGAAGTGACGGGAGGATGACCATGCAACGTGTCCACGGCAAGGGTTGATTTGGCGTTTATGCGTGATATCATGGGTCTATGACCATAGAAGAATTTCAAAATGCCGATCTTCGCATCGGAAAGATCGTTGCCGCGGAACCCGTGGAAGGTTCGGAAAAACTATTGAAGCTCCAGGTCGATCTCGGCGAGCCGATTCCCCGCCAGATCCTCTCCGGTATTGCGCGGCACTACAGGCCGGAGGATATCATGGGCAAGCACGTCGTGATCATCGCAAATCTCGAGCCGCGCATGATGATGGGGCACGAGAGCCAGGGAATGCTCCTTGCGGCCCATGGGACCGATGAGGCCCCGGTGCTCCTCCTTCCCGATGGAAACGTTCCCCCGGGCGCAAAAATATCATAGTCGCATACGGAATAATCATATTTACGAACAGCATGAAACAGGGCATTCTTATCGCAGTGTTCGTCGTGATCGGCGCCACGGTCATCGCCGCGGGCGCGTGGTATGTGAACACGGCCATCAATCCGCAGTCGTTCGCGTCCTCAGGGGCCGCATCTGCGGCAACCCCCGCCGCCGGGACGTCCGCATCGGGAAATTCCGCAACGGCCACGTCGGCGGCCGTAACAACAACCAATACCACCTCATCACCCATGGACGGATTGAAAATAGTGGATACCACGGTCGGCACGGGCACGGTCGCCCAGAACGGCGACGTCGTCACCGTGAACTACGTCGGTACGCTCGATAACGGAAAGGTCTTCGACAGTTCTTCGGCGCATGGACAGCCGTTCAGCTTCACGCTCGGCGCAGGTACGGTGATCCAGGGATGGGAGCTTGGCGTGCTCGGCATGCGCGTCGGCGGCACGAGAGAGCTTACGATCCCGCCGTCGCTCGGGTACGGCGCGCAGGGGGCAGGCGGCATCATTCCGCCGAACGCAACCCTTCATTTCACGATCACGCTTCTTTCGGTTAAGAATTCAGGATAAAAGGAATATCGTTGTCCGGCAGTGCCGGGTCAAGCGGGATACGCACGTTGCGGCGCAAGGGTCACGAGAGCCTTTGCGCCGTTATTGCATAACGGAGAGGGGGTGCGGCGTATACGGCATGCGCCGGAGATTATCGCGCGTATCTTCCGGTGCACGAAACGGATGTGCGCCGACGTAATGTATAATGAAACCCATGGATACCACATCATACAAAGGCGTTCCCACGCATTTCGTCATTTTCGGCGCGACGGGCGATCTTATGGCAAAAAAGATCGTGCCGTCGCTTTTTAGTTTGCAGGAAAAAAAGGCGCTTCCGCATGATTTTCGCATCGTCGGTGTGTCGCGGCGCGACTGGAGCGATGAGGATCTGAAGCGCCACATTGAGGCGATCCTCAGTGTGAAGATCCCCGATGCGCCGCGCGCGGCGGTCGAATCGTTTCTCGCAAAGGTGACCTATCACAAACTCGTGTTCGATGACCTCGAGGATTATCGTGCGCTTGCCGATCGCTTGCGGGAAGAGGACGATCGTCGGGGCATGTGCTCCAATAAGCTGTTCTATCTTTCCGTGTCGCCGCAATTTTACGATCTTATTCTCACGAATTTCAAGAAGGCGGGACTGAATCGTGAATGTGTGCCGCAAGGGAGCGGCGAGGGAGGCAGCATGGAAGGCTGGACGCGCGTGGTCGTCGAAAAGCCGTTCGGGAGCAATGAGCGGACGGCAAAGGCGCTTGATGCACGCCTTGCGGAGATATTCCGGGAGGATCAAATTTACCGCATCGATCATTACCTTGCCAAGGAAACGTTCCAGAATATCCTTGCGTTCCGCTTTTATAACAATCTTTTCGAAAAGAATTGGGGAAAAGAACTGATAGAAAAAATCTATATCCGTGAGCTCGAGAACATCGGCGTGGAGGATCGCGGAGCGTTCTACGATGATGTGGGTGCGCTGCGCGACGTGGGGCAGAACCATCTTTTGCAGATGCTCGCGCTCACCACAATGGACCATCCGCGCGACTGGAGCGCGGAATCGATCCGCGCCCGCCGCGCGGAGCTGATCGGCATGCTTCGCGCGCCATCGCGTGCGGAGATCAAAACCTCGACGTTCCGGGCGCAGTACGACGGATATCACGCGATCAAGGGCGTGCGCGCCGATTCCCAGACGGAAACCTATTTCCGCGTGAGGGGCTATCTCGATCATCCCGCGTGGGAAGGGGTGCCGATCATCATGGAGGCCGGCAAGCGGCTTATGACGCGGGAGGAGACGGCGGCGCATAAAGAGGTTACTGAGATTGAGGTTGTGTTCCGCCATCCGGAGCCATGCCTTTGCCCGCCCGCAAAGGACGGTGAGGAGCGCGTGCACTATCGTGACCGCATTGTGTTCCATCAGGATCCCTTTGAGGGCATTACGATCCATTTCTGGGCAAAGAAGCCTGGGTTTGCGATGACTGCGGAGGAACGGAAGTTCGAATTCGCGCATCAGCACGACGCGCGGGTAGGTCAGTATACGGAGGAATATGCAAAATTGCTCCTTGATTGCATCAAAGGCGATCAGTCGCTCTTTGTGTCGAGCGATGAGATCGTGAATATGTGGCGATTCATCGATCCCATTGTGAACGCATGGGCGGCGGGTGCGGTGCCGCTCCATCATTACATTCCTGACGGCAGGGCCGTCACCGCAGAGGCCGCGGTGATCGACGAAACGCCGAATGGTGCGCATGTCGGCAGCGCCGGTACGGCAACAAAAGGAACGCGGCCCGTGCTCCCTAAAGTGATCGGCGTCTACGGGCTCGGCAAGATGGGCGCGAACGTCGCGCGGCAGCTCCATGAGAAAGGATGGAGCGTCATTGCCTCGAATCGCTCCCAGGATCCCATCAGCGAAATTGCGGAAGAAGGCATTCAGACGGCGCCGACGCTCGGTGAAATGATCGATGCCCTGCCGAACTCGTCGCCCCGCGTCGTGTGGCTCATGATCACCGCGGGCAAGGCGAACGACGAGCTGCTCTTCGGAAAAAACGGCAGAGGCGGTCCGGAGAGCATCGTGCACCATCTGAAGAAGGGCGATATGGTGATCGACGCTGCGAATGCCTACTATGAAGACACCGTGCGCCGGGCAAAAGCCCTCAAAAAACGCGGTATCATACTCGTTGACGTCGGGTTCTCCGGCGGTCCCGGAGGGGCACGCCATGGCGGCTCGCTCATGATCGGCGGAGAACAAAAGACCTATAAATATCTCGAGCCGCTTTTCCGCGACCTCTCAGTCCCGGACGGCTATGCGCATTTCGGCGATGCAGGCGCGGGCCACTTCGTGAAAATGGTCCATAACGGCATCGAATACGGCATGATGCAGGCGATCGCCGAGGGATTTGCGATCATGAAGAAATCGAAGTTCGGGCTCGATCTCGAAAAGGTGACGCGCGTCTATAATCATGGCAGCGTTATCGAGTCCCACCTTGTGAAATGGCTCGAGGAGGCTTATGAAATCTACGGTCAGGATCTCAAGAAGATCTCGGGTTCGGTGAATTATACGGGAGAAGGGGAGTGGACGGTGAAGACCGGCAGGAAGCTCAAAGTGGCCACGCCGGTTATCGAAGATTCCTTCAAATTCCGCGTCCGCTCCAAGCGAGCACCGAGCTATACCGGCAAAGTCTTGTCCGCGCTGCGCAACCGTTTCGGCGGGCATTCGATCGAAGGGAGAAAATAGGGGATGGCGGCGCGGCAGGGTAGGGGTTTTGGATAATCCACAGCTTGGAGGAACAAAATCTTCCCGGCAGGCGTATAATAAAAGTATGCTTCCGAACGATATCAAAACGTACCACAAGCAGTTCGAATATGAACCGGTGGTCGAAAATGCGGGGAAACTGAAGAAATTCAGCAAGTTTTTGGTGATCGGTATGGGGGGGTCCCATCTTGCGGCGGACCTTATCAACGCATGGCATCCGGAGATCGATGTCGTCATTTGGTCGGATTACGGCCTTCCGAAGCTGACGGACAAGGACCTTAAAGATCGTCTCGTGATTCTCAGTTCTTATTCGGGGAACACCGAAGAGGTCATCGATGCCTTTGCGGCCGCAAAGGCGAAGAAGCTTTCCATGGCGGCTCTCGCGGCGCATGGGAAGCTCATTACGCTTGCGGAAAAGAACAAACTCCCGTACGTGAAGTTGCCAGAAGGGCATCTCCAACCGCGCATGGCAACCCCCCTTGAGCTCAAAGCGACGCTCGCGCTCATGGGCGAAAAGGCGCTTCTTGCGGAGACGAAGCTACTCGTGCATCAGCTTCATCCGGTCCAGGAGGAACACCGCGCAAAGGAGCTCGCGCGCAAACTCTATGGTAACGTGCCGGTCATCTACGCATCGGACCGCAATCGCGCGGTCGCCTATAATTGGAAGATCAAGTTCAATGAGACCGGAAAGGTACCGGCATTCTATAATGTGTTGCCCGAGCTTAACCATAATGAAATGACGGGATTCGACGCCAAGGCGAAGGCGACCGCAATTTCCCGCAATTTTCATTTTGTCATCCTTAAGGATGGTGACGACGATCGTCGTATCATGAAGCGTATGAATGTCCTCGAAAAGCTCTATCGCGATCGCGGGTTCAAAACGGAGGTGGTGCTTTTGCAAGGCAAGACGCGCGCCGCCAAGATCTTCAACGCGCTGAACCTCGCCGACTGGACGGCCTATCATACGGCAAAGATGTATGGCACCGAGCCGGAACAGGTGCCCATGGTGGAGGAGTTCAAAAAGCTGATTGCGCGGTAGCGTCCTTCACGAGGACGCCTTTCATGGCACCTGCAATGCCTTGAACTATCGTTGATCGGAATGGGATATAATGGTGATATGCCGCAGATACGGAGACCCCTTGCGCTCGAATGGACCCTGCACGCGCAGGTAAAAATGCGGCACTATCGTCTTTCGCAGGCACGGGTCAGGAGAGTGCTCCACGCCCCTCGCAGGACGGAAGAGGGGATCGCGCCGAATACTGTGGCCGTCATGCAGCCGTCATCTCTCAAGGGAAAGGATCGGTGGACCCAGGAAATCTGGGTGATGGTGAGCGACGGGCCGAAGGCCCGTCGCGTGGTGAGCGCCTGGCGCTACCCGGGCATTACGAAGCCGCGTTCGCCGGCGGTGCTTGCGGCGATCCGCCGTGAATATGACGACGCAAAGGAACAAGGGGCGCAAAACGAGTAATAAAAAGGAGAAAGGAGCATATATAACGCACGACTATGATCATTACGAGTCCGTCATTTTCCGAAGGCAGCACAATCCCGCGCAAGTTTTCCTGTGAGGGAGGAGATATCAACCCCGAGCTACAGATCCAGAACGTACCGGAGGGAGCAAAAAGCCTCGCCCTTGTGATGCACGATCCCGATGCGCCGATCGCCGGCGGGTTCACCCACTGGGTGGTATGGAATATCGATCCTCTGGCGGTCTTGATCAAAGAGGAAAGTACGCCGCCTGGCGCGCAAGAGGGAGCGAACGGCACGGGGCGCGTGGGATATATGGGGCCATGCCCTCCTCCGGGAGGTCCTTCGCATCGTTACGAATTCCGCCTCTATGCGCTCGATACGACACTCGATCTTTTCGAAGGGGCATCACGCGCCGAACTCGCGGCCGCCATGGAAGGGCATATTCTCGAGGAAACGGTGCTCACGGGGCTTTATGCGCGCGCGTGACGGCCGTTTCTCCCTGTGATAAGGTTCATATCATGACAATGTTCCGCACATACCATTCCGATGTTCCCTTCCCGGCTTCGTTTGCCGCAGGGTCTTCGCGGAGGGACGGCGCCGCGGCCCGAGATATCGCCGCGCGCGCGGCCGCAATGGCCGCGGATCCCGCCGTGAGCGATCGTGCGCTCGTCGAAGCCTATCGCGAGGGCGACGAAGGTGGTTTCGCGGCGCTTGTGGAACGCCACCTTTCTATGACCTATAAATTCACATATCGATATCTGCAGAACGCGGACGATACGAATGACGTCGTGCAGGAGGTGTTCCTTAAGGCCTGGAAGCACCTCCAACGGTTTGACGTCGAACGGAACTTCCGTACATGGCTTTTCACGATCGCGAAGAACACGGCATTCGATTTTATGAAGAAAAAGCGTCCGGTCCTTTTTTCGAAGATCGAAGAGGGGAACAACGATCTCGACGCGTTTCTCGCGCCATACCTTGCCTCCTTCGGTGCCGATCTGCCTGATGCCGCGCTCGAGAAGAAGCAAGTGAAGGAGCGGCTCGAAGGAGTGCTTGCCGGCCTTTCGCCCGCATACCGGACCGTGCTCACTCTGCGGTATGTTGAGCATATGAAGTTCCGCGAGATCGCCGAGCTGCTTGCGGAGCCTATTGATACGGTTAAAAGCAAACACCGACGGGCCCTTCTCGCCCTCCAAAAAGAGCTCGGAGGGATGAGGGAGGAACTTTCATGGTGACACGGTAAGCGCGGCCTCGGCCGCATTCATCGCACCCAAAATGCCGGGTGGATTCGTATATTGAAGCAAAGGAGTCATTCCGATGGGGGATGGCCTTTGAGAACGCATGGATAATTACGAGCGATTTTTCAAGGAGCATGATGCCCCGGAACCTCCGGCAGGACTTGCCGAGGCCATTATGCACCGCATTGAACAGCGCGAGCGGAATCTCTTGATCGTGAAGATCGGGGTAACGGCGTGCGTGTTCGGCATATCGGTCGTGCTTATCGCGATCGGATTCGGCGATTTCCGCACTGCCATAGGAGAAACCGGATTCCTGCAGTTCGGCTCGCTTCTTTTTTCCGATTTTTCGGTCACGGTCGCAAATCTCCCCGATTTCATTTTTTCGATGCTCGAGGCGTTTCCCGTCTTTTCGAGCATCATCATGCTTGTGGGAGCGGGGCTCGCGGTATGGTCGACTGCGGCGATGTTCGATGAACTTTCCCTCGCCGGACGTCGCCGGCATTCCCTTCCCCATTGACGCATTCCAAGTCCCACTCCATAAATATGCGAAATTTTCTTGGCAGAAAAAGGATACGTATGGTTCTGATGATCATTGGTGGTGTGGTCGCGGCACTGCTCTTCTTTGGTATGGGCATGCTTGTCGGATACCGTCGAGGCGTGTTCGCCGCGCGCTTCGGACAGGATTATTACCATAATTTTGTGGGAAGCCATGCACGGGGGCCATTGGGGGTCATGGTGCTCGGCGGTCAGCCTCTCATGAACGGACACGGCATGACGGGGATCGTGATCGCCGCGCAAAGCTCGACGATCGTCGCGCAGAATGCCGATGGGAATGAAGAATCCATCGTGGTTGCCAGCGGGACCATTATCAGGAAGTTCGATCAGACCGTGCCTGTGGCGACGATCGTTCCCGGAGAGCGGATTATCGTGATTGGCGAACCGAACGCGGACGGTCAGATCGACGCCCGCTTCATACGCATCTTCCCTCGCGCTTCCGCGCAGGTCCTTTCCGCGCCATCGGCATCTTCATCGACTTCCTCGACCACGGGCGCGGCGGGCACTTCCGTGTCGCCCGCACGTATTCCTTCATCGCAAGGTGTCGTACCGATTCCGGGCGGTCCCGTCACCACGTCGTCATAACATTATCATCACCATTATTCCCATGTTCGGAAAGATCGCGCGGTACGCCCGTCTTCATAAGATCGTTTCGGCGATCGTCGTAGTGCTTGTGGCGGCCGGAGGATATTATTGGTACCGCGATGCCCATGCGGCACCCGTGGTCACGAAGTATGTGGTCGAAGCGGCATCGACGGGATCCATCGTTGCGGCGGTATCCGGTACCGGCCAGGTCCAGGCCGGTACGACGATCGATGTGACGCCGAAGGTGACCGAAACGGTCACCGCCATTCCGGTGACCGTGGGCCAGCACGTGGCGCAAGGTCAGATTCTGATGCAGCTCGATCCCACGACCGAGGAGCAAGCCGTGAAGGCCGATCAGCTCGCGGTCGAAAACGCGCAGCTTTCGCTCGAAGAGCTCCAGCAGATCACCACCTCCACGCTCATCGCCGATCAGAACGCGGTGCGCGAAGGTACGGCGAATATCGCGACCGCATCGACGACCGTCGCATCGGATTACGCGAATGGATTCCAGGGGCTCGGCACCGTGTATGCGAACCTTCAGACGGTAATGATGGGGCTTCAGAACTTCGTCGAAGGCAATGATCTGAGCAGGATCCAGAACGATCCCGATGCGTATGTCGGGCTCATGCCGAGCTATCTTCAGGCAAGCGTGCTTCCATACGATAATCAGGTGCAGTCGTCGTATCAGGCGGCCACGAAGGCCTATCAGCAGGCGCTTGCGGATTACCATGCCACATCCGAGACTTCGGGCACCGCGGCGCTCGATGCGCTCTTTGCCGAGACGTACACTACGGCAAATACGGTGAGTGCGGCGGTGAAGGCAGGCAGCAACTTCATCAATTACATTGTGAACACCTATCCTTCGAATTCGAGCAGTACGAAGCCACTTCCGGCGATCACGACGACCTTGCAAAATAATTTCGCCACCTATACGAATACCATTGCGAGCACAGCGTCTTCGGTGGAAGGCACGATCACGGGGATCGCGAACGATAGGAATGCGTACGCGAACGACGTGGCGTCCCTTGCGCAGGCGAGCGCGACGCTCAATGAACTTGTGGCGGGACCCACGCCGACGCAGCTCTTGGCGGCGCAGATCGCGGTACAATCCGCCGAGAACAATCTTGCGACCGCGCAGCAGAATCTCGCCGATACGTCCGTGCGGGCGCCCATCGCCGGCACCGTCTCCGCGATAAATGCGACCGTGGGAGAGATGCCGGGATCCGGGGCGATCACCATGGTGGGCGATGGGCAGGTCGCGGAGGTGACGCTGAATGAGATCAATGCGGCGAAGGTCCAGGTGGGTGATAAGGCGACGCTTACGTTCGATGCGATACCGAATCTTTCGCTCGCGGGCACGGTCGTAGAGGTCGATCCCGTAGGGACGGTGAGCCAGGGCGTGGTGAGCTTTAACGTGCAGATAGGATTTTCTCAGCCTGCCTCCACTCCTGCCGATCAGCGTGTAAAACCGGGTATGAGCGTTTCGGCAAACATCGTGACGAACGTGGCGAACAACGTGATCGCGGTGCCGAATGCGGCCATCCAGACATCCGGTAATACGAGCTATGTGCTTGAACCAGCGGCACCGCTTTCCACGAGCGATCTTGCCGCGAGTCGTGCGGGCGGTATCCCTCTTCCACAGGGAACCAAAGAGGTTCCCGTCACCGTAGGCATCGCGAACACCACCATGACGCAGATCACCTCGGGCATTACGGCGGGCGATCAGGTCGTCACGCAGACCGTGCGATCGTCATCGGGCGCATCGGCCGCCAGTGCGGCTCCGGGAGGGAGCGCATTCCAACTTCTCGGCGGTGGAGGGGGAGGGGGAAGAGTATTTAATCGCGGTGGAGGGGGAGGGTAGTGAGGAATAGTGTGTGCAGATAACGGAATAATAAGGATGGCGAGGATATGCTGACTTCTCATGAAGAAGATCATCGAATGCAATAATATAAAAAAGAGCTACGGTACCGGCGCCACCGTGACCGAGGTGTTGAAAGGCGTCACGTTTTCGGTCGACGAAGGGGAATTCCTCGCGATCATGGGGCCTTCGGGATCGGGAAAGTCAACGCTCATGCACATTCTGGGAGCGCTCGATACGCCGACCTCGGGACGGTATTTCCTCGACGGCAGGGATGTGTCGAAGCTTTCGGACGAGGAGCTTGCCGATATCCGAAGGGAAAAGATAGGGTTTGTATTCCAGGCGTTCAATCTTCTCCCTCGAACTTCGGTCCTCAGGAACGTGGCGCTCCCACTCATGTATGCGAATGTTCCGAAAGAGGCGCGCGAGCGGATCGCCGAAAAAGCACTCGACGATTCGGCGTTCCCGGCGGCGTTCCGGGGATACCATTCGAACCAGCTGTCGGGGGGCATGATGCAGCGCGTGGCGATCGCGCGATCGCTCGTGAACGATCCGGCGCTCGTGCTCGCGGACGAACCCACCGGAAATCTCGATTCGCGGACGGGCGAAATGGTACTGCGCACGTTCCAGGACCTTAATATGCGACACGGGAGGACGGTCGTACTTATCACCCACGAATTGTATGTGGCCGAGCACGCGGACCGGATCATCCACATCCGTGACGGCGCCATCGTATCGGACGAGAAGAACCCCAACAAACGCATTGCGACCGGAAAAGAAGAAGAGGAACAAGAGTGGAAATGACCGGAAACCGCCACCATTGCATATATGACCACACAAGATCTTTTTGAAGAGACCTACGGCGCCCTTACGGTGAACAAGGTGCGGTCGGGACTCACGATCCTCGGCATCGTGATCGGTATCGCGTCCGTGATCGCGCTTGTGGCGGTGGGGCAGGGTTCGCAGGCGGCGATCCAGGCGCGGATCGATTCGCTTGGCGCGAATCTGATCATGATCATGCCGGGCGCGCAGACGACTGCGGGATCGCTCGTGCGTGGCGCGGGAGGCAGCGCGGAGACACTCACACCTGCGGATGCGGCGGCGATCCAGAGCGGCGTGGCGAACGTCGCCGCAGTGGCTCCGGAGATCAGCGGGCGCTATCAGGTGGTGTATAAGGCGAACAATACCAATACGAACGTGATAGGGACGACGCCGGCTTACATGCAGGTGCGCAACGTCCAAGTAGCGGACGGCGCATGGTTCACAAATGCCGACGTGACGGATTCTAATCCCGTGGCCGTGATCGGGCCGACGGTGCTCCAGGATCTTTTTGCGCCGAACGTGAATGCGAGCGCCACTCCGGCGATGGCGATTGGGCAGACGATCGACATCAAGGGCACCGAGTTCACGGTGATCGGCGTGACGGTGGCAAAAGGAGGCAGCGGATTCAATAATCAGGACGACATGATCTATGTGCCGCTCGGGACCGCGCAGCATTATCTCCTGGGAAGCACGAGCTATCTCACCGAGATCGACATCGAAGCGTCGACACAACAGTCCATGACGCAGGTGCAGAACGATGTGACGAGTCTGCTCCTCCAGCGTCACAACATCGCAGATCCGACACAGGCCGATTTCACCGTGCTGAACCAGGAGAGCATCGTATCGACGGCATCGAGCGTCACCGGCACGTTCACCACACTTCTCGCCGCCATCGCCGCGATCTCGTTGCTCGTGGGAGGGATCGGCATCATGAATATGATGCTCACAACCGTGACGGAGCGTACCCGCGAGATCGGTCTCCGTAAAGCGATAGGGGCGAAGCGTCAGGACATCACGCTCCAATTCCTCGCGGAATCGGTCCTCCTCACCTTCACCGGTGGCGTGATCGGCGTCATCTTCGGGTGGATCGGCGCGCGCGGGATATCGTTCTTTACGGGCATTACGACGAGCGTGTCATGGGGGTATATCCTCTTGGCATTCGGTGTGTCGGCGGGCATCGGCATCATCTTCGGATATTATCCGGCGAGGCGTGCGGCAGGATTGAATCCCATCGAGGCGTTACGCTACGAATAAGAGATCCGCGACGGGGCCGCCGCAGGGAAAGGTCGCATAACGAGAGAATGAACTGACAGAGATCATCCATGAAAAAATATACAATGCATATCGTATGGGCTATTGTGGCGGTCGTCGCGTTTACCGCGGGGATCTTCTGGGGGAAGGGGATGGCGAGCGCTTCCGCGCGGACTTCGGCGGGCGGCGCGAACGGTGCTTCCGCAAGGACGTTCGCTGCACGCGGAGGTGTTGCCGGCGGAGGTGTGGTGACGGGTCAGATTGCGTCGATCGGAAGTTCAAGCCTTACGCTTCAGCTTCAGAACGGCAATTCCGAGGTGGTGTTCTTTTCCTCATCGACCGCGGTGACGGAGCCGAAATCCATCCCGGTCGCCCAGATCGCCCAAGGTGCGAATGCGACGATCGTGGGCACGCAGAACTCGGATGGAAGCGTTACGGCGTCCGCCATCCGGATCGGCGGCGGCCCGGGCGGATTTTAGGCACTATGGACGCTCCGGACAGGGGGTCGTTTATCCACAGGGCCATCCGTAGGGGAGTGTAGGGGGAGGGGTATAATATTTTTGTAGGTCCGTTCTGCGGTGGTTTCGGTGTGTCCCATCAACTCCGATGCCGCATAAAAAAATTTCCCCAAAAAAGGATTCGGGAGCGTCACGCAACATCGTTCGCGGAACGAAGCAGGATTTTGTTGCGGACGGGAAAGGGAGCGGAGGCGCGGGAAAGGGAACGATCGCATCGCTCATCGAACGTGTCGCAAAACGGCGCGCACTGCGCGCGGCGGTCGCGCGGAGGGCCAAGGTCGTTCCCTCGGGTGCGCCCTCGCTCCCGCGTCATCTGGAACGGCATGATGGCAACCCGATCATCGAACCGCGCGGCCATCACTGGTGGGAAATGAAAGCGACGTTCAATCCTGCCGCGGTCTATGCCGACCGGCGGATCCACCTTCTCTATCGCGCCATAGGCGGCGATGACGTGTCCGCGCTCGGCTATGCATCTTCGCGCGACGGACTGACCTTTGACGACCGCGATGACGCCCCCGCATACGTACCGCATGTCACGAAGGACGCCGTGCCCGAGGAAGGGCGCGTGACCCCTCCCGAAGGAGCATATCTTTCGGGCGGTGGATGGAATGGGGGCGCGGAAGATCCCCGTCTCACCCTGATCGACGACAGGGTCTATCTTACCTACACCGCGTTCGATGGATGGGGGTCCGTGCGCATCGGACTTTCATCGATCGCGCTCGATGATTTTCTGGAAAAGCGATGGAATTGGCGGAAGCCCGCGCTTATTTCACCGCCCGGAGAGATCCATAAGAACTGGGTCATTTTCCCGGAAAAGATCAGGGGCAAGTTCGCCATTCTCCACGGACTCGTGCCGAAGGTGCTTATTGAATACAGGGATTCTCTGGAGTTCGAAGAAGGGGAGACGATCAAGAGCGAACGGCCGTCGAACGGTGCCGTGCGGCCCAATCGTGCGGCATGGGACAGCTATGTGCGCGGCGTAGGTCCTCCGCCGCTCAAGACCAACGACGGCTGGCTTGTGTTCTATCATGCGATCGAGGAACGCGACCCCGGCCGCTACAAGCTTGGCGCGATGCTGCTCGATCTCGATGATCCGACCGTGGTGCGCGCGAGGACTCGTGCACCGATCCTGGAGCCGGATGTCGATTACGAAAATGAAGGTTTCAAAGCGGGCGTGGTCTATGCCT
>JAKABL010000070.1 GCA_021801885.1 bacterium | reverse complement strand
GCGAGCTCCCGCGCGCTCTGCGATTTCTCCTTTGGCGCCGCCTTCTTCCCTTTTTCCCCGTGCTCAGGGCCGTTTTCTCCCGGCAGCGTCTTCCGCAGCTCACGGATCTCGTCGCGGAGGATCCCCGCAAGCTCGAAGTCGAGGGCCTTGGCCGCCACGCGCATCTCGCGTTCCTTCTGTGTGATCATCTTCTCGAGCGCGGTCTTGGAATGCGGCACCGGCGCCATCTCCATGTTGAGGATCTCATCCACGTTCGGCAGGATATCCGTGATCTTCTTGATGATGGTCCGCGGCGTGATGCCATGCTTCTTGTTGTAGGCGACCTGGATCGCCCGGCGGCGGTCGGTCTCTTTGAGCGCACGCTCGATGGAGCCGGTGATCTGATCGGCATACATGAGCACCTCGCCTTCGGCATTGCGCGCCGCGCGGCCGATCGTCTGGATGAGCGACACTTCGCTTCGGAGGAACCCTTCTTTGTCGGCATCGAGGATCGCCACGAGCGACACCTCCGGAAGATCGAGCCCTTCCCGAAGCAGGTTCACACCGACGAGCACCTCGATCTTTCCGCGGCGGAGATCGGTCAAGATCTTGATGCGATCGAGCGTCTTCACGTCGCTATGGAGATAGTTGACCTTGACCCCCTTCTCTTCGAGATACGCGGAAAGGTCCTCGGCCATGCGCTTGGTGAGCGTGGTCACCAGCACGCGATCGTGCTTCGCAACGCGCGCTTCGATCCGCGGAATGAGGTCCTCCACCTGCCCCCGCGCCGGCAAAATGGTCGTCTTCGGATCCACAAGGCCGGTCGGACGGATGATCTGTTCGACGATCTGACCCTTGCCGCCATGGCGCGCCGGATCCGCCTTTTCCGTCTCATAGAACCCGGGCGTGGCCGAGGTATAAATGGTCTGTCCGACCCGCGCCTCGAACTCCTCAAACCTGAGCGGCCGGTTGTCCGCGGCGGAGGGAAGGCGGAACCCGTATTCCACAAGCGTCTTCTTCCGCGCCGCATCGCCGTTGAACATGCCCTGGATCTGCGGCACCGTCATGTGCGACTCATCGATGATCGTAAGGAAGTCCGGCGTGCCGTCCTCCTTGTGCGGGAAATAATCGAGGAGCGTATCCGGCGGCTCCCCCGCGGCGCGGCCCGAAAGGTGGCGCGAATAATTTTCGATGCCGTGACAATAGCCCACCTCGCGCATCATCGCGATATCGAACTTCGTCCGACGCTCGAGACGCTCCGCCTCCAGGAACTTCTTCTCCGCTTCGAATTTTTTCAATTGCTCCTTGAGCTCCTCTTGAATCGCCTTGATGGCGCGCTCCCGTTCGGGCGCCTCCGTGATGAAGTGCTTCGCCGGCGCAAAAATGACGTCCGCGACCGCAGGTGTTTTCCCAGGAATGAATCCCATCACGGGATCCACTTCATAAATGGCGCGAATGATGCCGCCGGCCACTTCGATGTTGTATATCACCTCGCGGTCGGCGGGCATAATCTCCCAGTTCTCACCGCGAAGGCGGTATGTCCCTCGCTTGAGGTCCGCGTTCGTGCGTGAGAACTGCAGTTCGACGAGTTTGCGCGAAAATTCCTTGCGCGCGATCGTGTCGCCCACCTTGAAATGGAATATGTTCTGCCGATAGACCTCCGGCGCGCCGAGGCCGTAGATGCACGATACGGACGCCACCACGATCACGTCCTTGCGCGTGAGGAGCGCCGTCGTCGCCGCGTGGCGCAATTTGTCGATCTCATCATTGATGAGCGCTTCTTTGTCGATATAGGTATCGCTCGTCGGAATGTACGCTTCCGGTTGATAGTAGTCGTAATAGGAAACAAAGTAATGCACCGCGTTCTTCGGGAAGAGTTCGCGGAACTCGTTGCAGAGCTGGGCCGCAAGGGTCTTGTTGTGGGCAATGACGAGCGCGGGGCGGTTCGCCTCGGCAATGACGTTCGCCATAGTGAACGTTTTCCCGGAGCCCGTCACGCCGAGCAGCACCTGGTCGCGAAACCCTTCGCCAAGTCCGCGCCCCAACGCGGCGATCGCCTTTGGCTGATCGCCCGCGGGCGCATGGTTCGAAACGATCTCAAAATGGTCCATAGATAACGATGATCTTCAGTGCAAGAAGCGCCCCTACCGGCAATGCCAATAGGGGGTGACTGCTCGCTTCGGATACGCTCATAGCTTAGCAAATACCACAGGGAGGGTCAACGAACGAAAAAACCGCTTCCCGGCCTCACACCAGGAAACGGTCCTTTCATGTTGCTCACAAGTTCCATTATACCGCACCTCCCTAAAAAGGAAAATGGGGAAGATGGGGATAACCCCTCTTCCCTCCTACGCGCGCGCCGCGAGCGCCTTGGTAAGCGGACATTGTTCGTGGGCGTGCGGACGCGCAGGGCAATAGGCGCGGCCATAATCGATCAATCGATAGGTGGCATCGAACCAGTCTTTGCGGGGAATGATCTTCATAAGATCGGATTCGATCTTCTCGGGCGTCTTTTCGTGGGTGAGCCCCAACACCCGCGAAAGCCGTATGACATGGGTGTCGACCGCGATCCCCTCCACGACCCCGTAGGCATTCCCCAAGATCACGTTCGCCGATTTTCTTCCGATGCCGGGCACCTTGACCATGTCCGCCATGGTCCGCGGAAGCCTCCCCTGATGGACCTCCTTGACGTACTTCGCCGCCGCAAGGATGTTGCGCGCCTTCGCACGATAGAATCCTGTCTGATGGATCA
>JAKABL010000069.1 GCA_021801885.1 bacterium | reverse complement strand
GAACAGAAGAAAGCGAAGGACCGCGAAGCCGGCGCTGCGCTCAAAGAAAAGTTCAAAGATACGGAAGAAAAATTGAGACCTGTCGAGGAGCGGTTTGCGGAGCTTATGGCGCGCGTGCCGAACGTCATCTCGTCCGATACTCCCGTGGGGAAAGGCGAGGAGGACAATAAGGAGGTCTTTACCTGGGGCGAGAAGCGCACGTTCGATTTTACGCCCAAGACGCACATCGAACTCGGCACGGCGCTCGACATACTCGACTTTGATCGCGGTACGAAGGTCGCGGGATTCCGCGGCTATTACGTGAAGAACGACGGCGTGTTGCTCCAGATGGGCATCATGATGTACGCGCTCAATAAGCTCGTCACAAAAGGGTTCGCGCCGATGATCCCGCCCACGCTCGTGAAGGGATTCCCGCTCTTCGGGTCGGGCTACTTCAAGGGAACGTCCTATGATCCCGAAGTGGACGAAATCTACCAGGTGGCGACATCCGACAAGGAGGCGACCGGCGAAACGAGCAAGGACCAGAAGTTTCTCGTGGGCACCGCCGAGCCGTCGCTCCTCGCATACTATGCGAACGAGACCGTGGCGGCGGACCGGCTGCCGCTCAAAATGTGCGGCTACAGCCAGTGCTATCGGAGCGAGATCGGCAGCTATCGCAAGGACGTGAAGGGCCTCTATCGGGTGCATGAGTTCATGAAAGTGGAACAGGTGGTGCTCGTGCCGGCCGATATCGATCTTGCGAACAGGCTTCAGGATGAGATGACGGCGATCTCAGGCGAGATGCACGAGGAGCTCGGGCTGCCGTACCGTCGCCTTGCGATCTGTTCCGGCGATATGAGTGCGGGCAAATACCGGGCCTTCGACCTCGAAGCGTGGCTTCCGGGCATGAACCGTTGGGCCGAGACCGGTTCCGCGAGCAATTTTACGGACTGGCAGTCCCGCCGCTTGAACGTAAAGTACGTCGATCCCGCAACGGGCGAGCGGAAGTTCGTCTATATGCTGAACAACACCGCGCTTGCGACGCCGCGCACGTTCATCGCGATCCTCGAGAACTATCAGACGCCCGACGGCACGGTGGAGGTGCCCGAAGTGCTGCAGAACTACGTCGGGAAGCAGATCATCGGAGCATAAAAAACGGAGAGCGTGCCCCGTGGCGTGGTTCCATGCCCGCGCTGCGCCGGCGCGCTATTTGGCTATTTGCAACTTGGCATCTATCATTAAGTGAATGGCCCGCCCGCAGATCGCGCCGTATGTTCTCGATAAAAAGAAGCGCCGTAAAAAGGTGCGCCTTTATGTACTTGCGGCGCTCGGACTCTTTGCGCTCTATGGGATTTTCTTTGGCATCGTGTGGATATTCATGCGGTCGCCCCTGTTCCGCGTAGACGCCGTCACGGTGACGGGTGCGCCCGGCGTACCGACGTCGACCGTGGTGGCGCTCGTAGAGGCGGATCCTTCCGGGAAGATGAGGAGCGGCTGGTTTGGTGCCGTGTTCGGATGGGGAAGTATGCTCGCGTGGCCGAGCGGCGCGGTACCGACGTCGACGCTTGCCATGGCGCCGGAACTTTCTTCGGTGACGGTGAGTAAAAACTATGTGACGCACACCGTGACCATCGACGCGGCCGAACGACAGCCCTTCGGAATCTGGTGCTTCGTGCCCGGCGGGGCGCCTCAGGCGTCGGGCGCAAGCGCAACCGGCCCCTCCGCCCCGCCGGGAGAGCAGTGCTACTGGTTCGATGACACGGGGGTCATGTTCGAGCGATCGCTCAGTACGACGGGTAATCTCATTTATATGGTGAGCGATTATTCACAGAAGGACAGGGGGCTCGGTAACACCGTGCTCCCGGCGCAATTCAACGACAACTTCCTTTCGATCATGGACGTGCTGCGCGGTCTTGGGCTCGGTATCAAGGCGATCGATCTCAAAGATCTTTCGCTCGAGGAAGTGGATGTGGAGACCGCACCCGGCCCGCTTCTCGAGTTCAGTCTGCGGTTCCCCGCAAACGAGTATCTTCCCGTCCTCCAGAATCTTGTGGCACAACCCGGATTCAACACTATTCAGTACGTGGATTGTCGTACCAGGGGCAGGATTTTCTATAAATAGGAACGAACATGTCCGGCAGGGGGACGTCATAGGTGATAGACGAAAATGGATGTGCCGACGCGGTAATCGGGCGTGGGGAGATTTCCCATGGTGCCGCCGAGCCATGTGCCGGTGGCGTCCTGCGGCGGCCGGAGCGCGGCGAGCCACGCATAGCTGCTCGAGGCGCTCCGTGTCATACCGGGGGCGAGGGGTTGGGTATCGAGCTCGAGGATGTTCACGGAGATTGCGAGCCAATGGATGCCTGCGGCGGCTGGATTACCGCGCGCCGGCCACCAGTTCACCTCTTTGGAGCCGAGCGTATAGGCCGGATCGCCGCCGCCGAAGTAATCGACCGCGATCGTGTGGATCTCGGGATGGGCGGCCACGAAGGACTTGAGGCGGAGGAGGTCCTGGCCCCAATCGTAGTTCGAATCGTCGGCGAAGTGATAGCCGCCCGCGACGCCGCCGCCAAGCTCGTTGTAGTAGGAAAGGAAGTACGGCGCGGCAAAAAACGTTTCAAGGAGAAGCCATGCGAGGAGCGCGATGAGAAGCGCATATTTTGCGGCCGCGGCGCCGACGGAGCGCACTGCCGCACGTGCGGTCGCGAGGTCGAGACGCATGATCCATCTGCGCCATACGCCCGCGGCGAGAATGAAGATGAAAGGAAAGAGGGGAAGCAGGTAGCGAATGCCGATATCCAAGGG
>JAKABL010000068.1 GCA_021801885.1 bacterium | reverse complement strand
GCATCCCGGGACACTCCCCGTGCCGAACAAGGCCGCCATCGCACATGTCGTGAAGGTGGGGATCGCGATCGGCGCCACCCCTTCGGCACGCACGCATTTCGATCGCAAGAACTATTTCTATCCGGACCTGCCAAAGGCATATCAGATCACCCAGAACGGGGAACCTCTCGTCGTGGGCGGCATGCTCCATGGCGTACACGTGAACCATATCCATCTCGAAGAGGATGCGGGGAAGCTCGTGCATGACGAAAGGGGAGAGGGGAAAGGTTCCGCGGCCGGTGATACGCTTGTGGATTATAACCGCGCGGGGGTGCCGCTCATGGAGCTCGTGACCGAACCGGACCTCCATAGCGCGGAGGACGCCATCGCGTTCATGAAGGAGCTCCAGCTCGTGCTTCGCTATCTCGGGGTGAGCGATGCCGATCTTGAGCGGGGGCAGATGCGTGCCGATGCGAACATTTCGCTCGCCAAGGACGGCGCGCCGCTCGGGGTGCGCGCGGAAGTCAAAAATTTGAATTCCTTCAATTCCGTGTTCCAGGCGATCAATTATGAGATCGCGCGACAGACCGCGCTCCTCGAGAAGG
Organism: bacterium; assembly: GCA_021801885.1. Classification (GTDB taxonomy): domain Bacteria; phylum Patescibacteriota; class Minisyncoccia; order UBA6257; family 2-01-FULL-56-20; genus JAKAGE01. The sequence goes on along the minus strand of JAKABL010000068.1, from coordinate 2,245 downwards.
GCGAGAGGATTATGCAGGAGACGCGCGGATGGGACGATGCGGCGCAGAAGACCGTCTCCCAACGCTCCAAGGAGGAGGCGCAGGATTACCGCTATTTCCCCGAGCCGGATATCCCGCCGTTCGAAACGGCGACGCTCGATCTCGAGGCGATCCGTGCGTCCATTCCCGAGCTTCCGGCGGCCAAGCGCGCGCGGTTCATGCAGGAATACGCGCTGGATCTCAAGGCCGCCGATACGATGGCCGGGGAGCCCGCGATGGCGGCGTATTTCGAGGCGGCAGTGTCTGAATATCGCGCGGAGGCGCCGGCCGGCGCGGAGGCGTCGCCCGCGACGATTTATAATTATCTTACGAGCGATCTGCGCGGTCTTATGAAGCAACGCGGCGTGGAATTTTCGGATCACGCGGCGGGGGGCGGAACCGACGCGCACACCGCGTTCCGCGTGACGCCGGAGCATCTCGCGCACCTTGCGTCGCTCATCGATGCCGACAAGATCACGAGTCGTCAGGCGAAGGATATGCTCGCAACAATGTTCGCAACGGGCGAGGACCCCGAGGCCATCGTGGAGAAGGAGGGAATCGGCATTTCCGACGCGGGCGAAGTGGAGGAGACTGTGAAGGCCATGATCGCGGAGCATCCCGCGGCCGTCGAGGATTATAGGAAAGGGAAAACGGCGAGCATCCAGTTCCTCATCGGGAAGGCAATGGGCCGATTGAAGGGCCGCGCGCGACCCGATATGCTGAAGGAGCTTTTTGAAAGGCACCTGTCGCAGTAAGGGTTTCCGGGGTCTCCATTCGGTGCCGCGCGTGCATTGCGGATCTCCGCTTTCCGCGAAGGTCCGCGGGAGGATCGTTTTATAAAAATGCGTTTGCGCGGGCGAGCGCTTCCTCCTGGGATGCGATCCATTGGATCGCATGGTCTTTTTTGAACCATGTCATCTGGCGCTTGGCATAGCGTGCGGTATTGATCTTCATGCGCGCCACCGCCTCGTCAAGGGTGCTACCGCCCTGAAGAAAGACGACGATCTCGCGATAGCCTATTGCATCGAGCGCGGGAATGCCGTCGCCGTAACGCGCCACGAGCGCGCGCACTTCCTCGACAAGACCGTCCCGCATCATGGTGTCGATACGCTGTGCGATCCTTCCTCGGAGCGTATCGGGAGGAATATTGATCCCAAGCTCCAGGGTTTCGAAAAGCGGAGGGCGGCGGCGTTGCTGGGCGGTGAACGGTTCGCCCGTCGCGATCGCGATCTCGAGCGCGCGTACCACGCGGCGAGGATTGTGCGGGTCCACCACGTATGCCGCCTCGGGGTCGCGCGCCACGAGCGCCGCAAAGACGGCGGCGAGCCCTTTGGCTTCGATATCCTTCTCGATCGCGGCGCGGATCGCGGGGTCCGGCGCCGCCCGCGGAATGTCGAGATGGTCGATGACCGCCCGCACATAGAGCCCGGTGCCGCCGACGAGGATCGGCACGCGTCCCCGCGCAACGATGTCCCGGATCGCGCCGATCGCGTCGCGTTGATAGTCGGCAACGGTATACTCTTCGTCGGGATTGCGGATGTCGATGAGGTGATGGGGGACGGCGGCGCGTTCCGCGGCGTCAGGCTTTGCGGTACCGATGTCCATGCCGCGATAGATCTGGCGGGAATCGGCGGAGACGATTTCCGCGGCAGGCCCGGCGCCGCGCCGTGCGGCGAGCTCCTCTGCGATCCTTATGCCAAGGGCGGTCTTCCCGCTTGCGGTAGGGCCGACGACGGCAATGAGCTTCGGGAGACGTTCCATACCTCCGTAGATGGCGCGTCGCGTTTTTACGACAGCGTCTTCTGTGCGGCTGCTTCGGTGATCGTACGGATGAAGGCTTCCAGTGTCATTTCCGTGCCGTGCTCATGCGCCGTACCCTTGCGGCCGCGCACGTTTACCGTACCTGCGGCTTCCTCCTTCTCTCCCACGACGAGCGCGTAGGGGATCTTTGCGACTTCCGCGGCCCGGATGCGCTTACCGAGCGATTCGTCCGGGTCGATCCACGCGCCTACGCGAATGCCGGCTCTGGCGAGGGTCGCATGGAGCGTTTTGGCGTATGCTGAGAACTTGTCGCTCACCGGGAGCACGGTCGCTTGGACAGGGGACATCCATACGGGGAACGCGCCCGCGAAGTGTTCGATCATGACCGAGAGGAAGCGTTCGATCGAGCCCATGATGGCGGCGTGGATCATGACGATGCGTTCGTGGTCGCCGTGCTCGTTGATGC
>JAKABL010000067.1 GCA_021801885.1 bacterium | reverse complement strand
AAGATCGCATCCCTCGAAGATTTTCTCGGTGCTTCGGATGAGGCGCGGGGGGCGTTCGCGGATTTCCTCCGGGCATTCTCCGTCGATCCCAAGTACATCACAACGTTCAGTACGACGGAAAAGGTCAAACGGTTTCTCAGCCTTTTTTTGGACCGGTACGGGCACAACTCCATCGCGCGGATGGCGGGCGGGATATGGATCGGGTTCGAACAGATCTCGATCCTCGCCGCGAAATCCATCGAGTGGGGCAGGCCCGGCAGCGGGTACATTGAACTGTCTACGCGCTACGTCGACATGGGAGGAAAGGATCTCTATCCCATCGCCGATGAGCTTGCGCTCTGCGGTGTGGCGCCCGGCAAGGTCGCGAAGGTCATCGATGCATGCTTCGACGCCTATCGCACCCTTCAAGGCGAAAGGTTCTCGGGGCCGCTGCCTTCGTATCTTCGGGAGGCCTACGGGGCCTTGTACCAAGGGTTCCCGAAGGACCTCGATGCGGGCGTGATCGGAGAGACGTGCGACGTCCTGGGCAATTTCTTGCCTGCGGCGACGCTCACCTCCGTCGGCGTGTGCGTAAGCGGCGAAGCGCTTCCCGGCCTCATCAAGCATCTCATGCTCGATCGTGCGCCGGAAACCATCGCGCTTGCCGAAGCGCTCGTCGAGGAGTCTTCGATCCTTGGCTACGATCAATTCCTTCGTCACATGGAAATCGCTCCGTGGGACGAATGCCATTGGACGTATCTTGCTCCGGAACCATTCGCTCCGGAGCGTGCGCCGAAGGTGATCGTCATGGAGCGGGACGCTCAGGTGCGCGATGCCCTTGTGCGCGCATTTGAAGATTCCCATCCTGCAGTGGAAACGTTCGACGACGTGCTCGCGCTCCTTGCGCGCACGGAACGCGGTGCGTTCGACAAGCTCCCGCATCAGTTCGAATACTTCACCGCCGCGTTCCGCGGGGTGATGAGTTTCCGCGGCTGGCGGGACCTTCAGCGGATGGGATTCTGTACCCATCACCGCACGTACCTCACCCCCACCATCGGGTTTTATCGCTACGATAAGCCGGTCCCTTTCGAGCTCTACGGCGCGTCGGCGGCCCTCATCCATGGGCTCAACAAGGCAATATTCCAGGACATGGCGGATGCGGGCGTGCCGGCGGCGCTCATGCAGTATCCGCTCGCGCTCGGCAACCTTGTGGGATTTCATATCGGCGCGAACCTGCGCGAATGGGAATTCTGCATATGGCAGCGCGGAGATTATTCCGTGAACCATGAAGTGCGCGTGGTGTTCCTGAGTATTGATCGGTCGTTGCGGACCCTCTATCCGTGGTGGGGCGATCTTTCGCGGGGGGACACCACTCCTGCCTATGTGTTTGCCCGCGGCGGGAAGGCGATCCCTCTCGCGCCCCAGGGAATGTAATATCCTCCTATAATTTTGGCGGCTGCATCATGCAGTCGCCTTTTTTATCGAACGGTGCCGCGCTGCGCTGCATGGCGATGACGATATGCATAAAAAGGCCCGGTAAGCGTTTTATGCGTTCCGGGCCTCGATCATGAATGGATATGCGGTCTCCTGGGAGGGAAGGGGAGGGGGAGCTGTGCCTTTTCCCCGCAAGCAACGCCGCTTGCTTCCCCCCGCGTTCTCCGAGCCGTCGGCATGTTTCGCGGTAGAGGGCGCCCCAGTCATCCTGGGATACTCTATGCTGCCTGAGGGCCTGTGTTACCGCTTTCTTAAAGCCCGTGCCGCTTTGGTAGAGCGTTGAAGCGGCATCGACGATCTCTCGTCTTCACTGATCACCTCCGCGCGTATTTCTGAAAAAATTATATAATTAATAAATATATTAGTCAAATAACGGAGGTCACGGGGAATGTTATTTTTTCCGTTCTTAGGTTGTATAAGGAAGCGTGCAAAGGTCGGTCAGCAATATAATAACTATATAACCTCACTATCATGAGACGCTTGATAACGATCCTCACCATGGGCGGACTTTTGGCCATAGGGCCTGGTATGGTGTTTGCGGCAGGTCCCAATCATGCCGGAGCGCATACCTATGATTGGAATCTTTCCGGCGATGTCATGCCGGTCCCTCCGTATGGATCGCTCGATATCCCGGATTCCGCTACCGCTTCTAAGTTGCTCGTAAATCAGCCGAACGGCAAGGTGGGTGCTATGGTCACAGGGGTCATGAACGGACTTCTTCCCAACACGACTTATACGGTATACCTTTCGAATCCATATCAGCCATACCATAGGGCGAGCGTTGCGGGATCGTATACCATGGACGTGCTGTATGCGGGCGATCATTACACCTATGATCTGAACCTTACCCAGACCGGCGCTGCGATCGGAGGTACGTTGCACGATCCCTACCTTCCGGGAACGCTCCCGGTCACCGGGACGATTACGGGCAACAATCTTTCGTTCTCCGTTGACTACGGCGCGGGATCGGTCCAGGGAGTACGGACGTTCACGGGCGTGATCGGGTCTTCCGGCGCATTGAGTGGTACCTGGACCCAGACGGGGACCCAGGGCGGCGGTGCGACGTGGTCCACGACGTCCGGTACGGCGACGCCTGCGGGCGGCAGCACTGGATGGACCGGCCAATTGGCGGGGACCAACCCCATCACCTTCACGACGGATGGCGCGGGATCGGGGAGTTGGCATCATAACTTCGTCAGTCCGGCACCTTCGGCATTTTCCGTGTGGGTCAATGCTTCGGCCGGTACGGTGCTTATAAGCGACAATGTGACATTGGATTGATCCATGCCGTATGGACGGTGCGCAAAAGCAGCTCTGGGAATCGAGCTGCTTTTGTTCTATTCTTACTAATATAATATATCGATC
>JAKABL010000066.1 GCA_021801885.1 bacterium | reverse complement strand
ATTGAAATGACCAAGATGAAGAGATCGATGACGAGCGCGGCGATGGTGCCGAAGGGGATGTGGAGCGATCCGAGGACGAGGCCGAGCCATCCGCCGTTGCCGGGGGAAAGGATGTCGATGATGCCGAGGAAGGAAAGGATGAGGATGCCCGCGCCGAACGTCGTCATGCCGAGGATGCGCTGGCGTCCCGCCACGATGAGGACGATCGCATTGAAGACAAGCGCGGCGGGCAGAATGAAGTAGCCCCAGCCGAGCAGCGCATCGAGGCCGCGGTAGATCGCCGCGCCGGCAGGTCCGGCGAGGCCGAATCCCGCGAGTCCCAGGACGGCCGCGATGCAGATGAACGCCGTCGCCCAGATTGAGTTCGCCGTTTCCGGATGGAGGGAAGGTTCGCTGTCCTCCCTTCGCGCCGGTCTCTCGTCCATCCGCCGTCCGTTCCCGCCGTTCTTTTTGGCGCGCGCCTTCGCGCCGCCGTGCTTCGCGTGCGTTGTGCGTTTTCGTGGTGCCATACCGAATCATTTTACCATCACTTCCTTCATTCTGCATACGAAGAATCTGTTACAATGGAAGGGATATGCTCAAGACCTCTCCCCGCGGATACCGCAACGTCCGGCTCGTCGTATTCGATCTCGACGGCACGCTTACGGAAAGCAAAGCGGTGATCGCACCGGATATGGTCAGGATGCTCGAAGCGCTTCTCCTCAGGAAGAAGGTTGCGGTGATCGGCGGCGGGTCCTATCGGCAGTTCCGGGAGCAGTTCGTGGATGCGCTGCACGTGCCGCGCCCGCTCCTCGCCAATCTTTTCCTGTTCCCTACGACATCCACGCGATTCTACCGGTATAAAGGAGGATGGAAGCTCGTCTATTCGAAGGACCTTCCTGCGCGGGAAAAAAAGCGGATCAGAAAGGCGATCAAGGAATCCCTGAAGGAGATCCGGTATGTTCCTCCCGCGAAGACGTACGGCAAGGTGATCGAAGACCGCGGCGCGCAGATCACCTTTTCGGCGCTCGGTCAGGACGTGGTGAAGGTGCTCGGCCCCGTGCGCGGAGTGGCCCTCAAGGAACGATGGCACAAGACCTCCGACATCCGGGATGCATTGATCCGCGCGCTCACCAAGCGCCTGCCGGAATACGCGCACGAGGGGGGATTCACGTCGGTGGACATCACGATGCGCGGCATCGACAAAGCATACGGCGTCCGCCAGATCGAAAAGACCCTCCGCATCCCCATCAAGGATATGGTCTTCATCGGTGACGCGCTGTTTCCCGGCGGGAACGATGCTGCGGCAAAGAAGACCGGCGTGCGGACCATCCCGACCAAAGGGCCCAAGGAGACGAAGGCGATCATCGCGAAGATCCTCGAGGCGGCATAGGGCGAGGGGTTGTGTCCCGGGCGCCGATGGTCCATACTCAATTTCCATGGCGGATACCATCGTCTTCGACATCGAGACCCAGAATTTCTTCACCGACCCGGGCGTGGGGCGGGATAATTTCGGCGCGCTCAGGATCTCCGTGGTCGCGGCCTATTCCTATGCCGAGGACCGGTATTTCGTGTACGAAGAGGGAGAGATGGCGGCGCTCGCCGCGCTGTTCCGCAATGCGGCGCGCATCGTGGGATTCAGCATGAACCGCTACGACATCCCCGTGCTCACGCACTATTTCAGGCGGCTCAAGGGCGAAGGCCCGCCGCCCGATCTTTGGGCGATGGAGCGCATCGATCTCCTGAAGGAGGTCGAGCTTGCGACGGGGCGCCGCATCGGTCTTGCACGGCTCGCGGAAGCGAACTTCGGCGTCTCGAAGACGCATCACGGTTCGGAGGCCGGCGCGCTCTATCACGAGGGCAAACTGGATGAGCTCAAGGACTATTGTCTGAACGACGTGAAGCTCACGAAGGATCTCTATGACCGTTACCGGGCGGAGCACTTCCTTTATATTCCTGATCGCCGGGCCGAAAGCGGCGTCCGCAAGGTCGCGTTCGCGAAATCGATCGTTCCGCATTCCTCATGAAGGCGCGCATCTATCTCGACCATGCGGCCACGACGCCCGTCGATCCCCGCGTGCTCCGTGCCATGACGCCGTATTTCGCATCGGCGTACGGCAATCCGGGATCGCTCCACGGGTTCGGGCAGGATGCCATGGCGGCGGTCGATGCGGCGCGCGCCGCGATCGCGGGCGCGATCGGCGCGGAGTTCCGCGAGATCGTGTTCGCGGCATCCGCCACGGAGGCCAATAATCTTGCGGTGCGCGGTGCGGTGCGTGCATGGAAGGCCGCATATCCTCTGCGCGTTGCGGAAGGCCGCCGCCCGCGGATCGTGATCGGTGCGACCGAACACGAATCGGTGCGCGAGACGGCGGAAGCGCTTGCGCGCGAGGATGCCGCGGAAACGGTGATCGTGCCGGTGGACGGAGAGGGCCGCCTCGATCCTGCGGCGGTGGCCGCGGCGCTCAACGACGATACGGCCATCGTGTCGATCATGTACGGAAACAATGAAGTGGGGACCGTGGCGCCCGTCGCCGCGATCGCGGACGCGATCCGCGCACGGCGGGGCGCGCACGAACGCTGGCCTCTTTTCCATACCGATGCGGCGCAGGCATTCGCCTTCCTTTCGTGCGAGGTGCGCACGCTCGGCGTCGATCTGATGACATTGTCCGCGCACAAAATCCACGGCCCCAAGGGCATCGCCGCGCTCTTCGTGCGGGGAGGGAGCACCGAAGCGCAGCCCGCACCGCTTTCGCCGATCGTGACGGGCGGCGGACAGGAATTCAGCCTCCGTTCCGGGACCGAGAACGTTCCGCTCATCGCGGGGTTCGCGAAGGCCGTCCTTCTCGCGGACGCGGCGCGCGCGAAAGAGGCGGCGCGCCTTGCGGCCCTCAGGCAGTATGCCCTGCAGGC
>JAKABL010000013.1 GCA_021801885.1 bacterium | reverse complement strand
GATGCGCCGATGCACCGGCTTCATGCCGTCCCGGACGTCCGGGAGGGCGCGCGACACGATCACCGACATCGCATAGTCGAGGTAGGACTGTCCAAGTTCCGAGGTTATTTCGCGTGGTTCGATATCGGACATAGTGAGTGGTGATGGCGTGCGTTAACGTTACCCTGCAATACGATCATGAACATGCTCCCGCGGCGGAATTCAGCTGCCGGGGGTCACATAATGGTTCCCGCCGGTAACAACACCCGTGAAGCCCTGCCATGCCGCCGAAAATCCGTTGCCTATAGTATGCCAGAGCCCGGGACCCGATGACGACCCCTGAATTCCCGCGCCGCTTCCCGTCGCCGCAGGCAGGGATGGCGACGCGATCGGAGCGAGTGCCGCCGTGGATGTCGGTATGGCGGACACGGGGGACGAGGGCATCACCATGGCATTGAAATAGATGATCCATACGCCCACGACGATCGCGATCGCGATCGCGGACGATACAATGAGCACATTGCGTTTTGCGTCGTCGTCGAGCGACCGTACCTTCTCCAGAATTTCGTTCATGGAACGTGCTCCTGTAGGTGATGCGCGCCGTCCGCGGCATTATGCGACGGAAAGCACGATTGCGCGGCCTTTATTATCGGCAATGTCCTTCGCCTTGAAGGTAAACCGCTCCATCGTCTCCCCCTTTACTCCGAGCGCTTTGAGGAACGGCGCAGGGTCTTTATAAAAGGAAGGGATGACGATGCGCGCCTCGAGCTGCTTTGCGGCCTTCGCCGCAGGTTCCGGTTCAAGGAAGTGGTCTCCGCCTGCGGGGAGAAACAGCACGTCAGGCTCCGCAAGTTCCTCCATGAGGGAGGCGTCGAGCGGGGTCGAAAGATGACCGAGGACCGCGAGCTTCAACCCTTCCCACCGCACGACATAGACCGTCTTGAGGAACTTCGCCGTCGATTCCGCCGCCACGGGATATCCCACGATCTCAATGTCCTTTTCCTCGTACTCGCCGGGCATCGCGATCGCAAGCCCTCCGCCGTCCTCGCCGGCGCCGGTCGCTGCAGCAACATCCTCGGGCGCGGTCGCCACGAGCGTACGCAGCGTAATATCGGCCTTCAGCCTATTATTCTCGGGATTGATAAGCATGGAGGTGTCCCCGCTTTGCACACGGAAGCAGCCATTGCCGAAATGCGTGATCACCATATGGGTACTATTCTATCAGAAAAGTGGCGCGATTTCCAAGCACTGTGGTAGTATAAATTATCATCCTTATGCCAGAAGAACCGACCATAAAGGAGGAGTTCGGCGAGGAGCCCTGCGACATGCTGTTCGATATGGACCTCATGGGCAGGATCACCATGGTGCGTTTTTTCAATAAAGCGCTTTCGGAAAAATTAGGATACACCGAGAAGGAGCTTCTCGGAGAGAACGTCACCGACTTCCTCGTCGATGCGCGCTCGCTCGCGGGGGCTCAGCATTTTGGAAACCTGTATGCGAGCGAGACGGCATTTCGCGCGAAAAGCAGGCGGATCACCCTGAAAAACGGCGAATCGATGATCGCCGAAAGCTACCTCATGCCCATGTACGATGCCGAAAACAGGCTCATCGGCCATCGTGGCATGGAATTCTTTAGCATCAATACTGATTTCACTCAGAAAACGTGAATTGGCGGATAGGTGAGAATGTGTGAAAGGGCGTCCGCCTGAACATGAGGCCCATATATCGCATAAGCGGAAAGGGCATATCGACCACCCATCGCCCCATGCTTCCGATGCTCACGCCATGAAGGCGCAGCGCCCTTGCAAAAACAAAGTTTTCCTTTATAATCATGCCTATGCCGCAATCAGAAGAACCTAAGGCCGCCGCGATCGCGCAGGCCATCAAGACCGAGCTCTCGGGTGCCGCATGGCCCAAAGAAGGAATGATCCTCGACGTGGAGCTCATAAAGAAGCTCCCCCGGAAGGCCTATTTCGATATGGGTCGCTTCGGCACGGGCATCGTCTATGGTGTGGAAGTGACGAACGCGCGTGAAGCGCTCCGCAACCTCGAGCCCGGCCAGAAGGTGCAGGCGAAGATCGTCGGCCTCGACGGCGAAGAAGGGCTCATCGAGCTTTCGCTCGCGGAAGCGGGACGGCAGAAGCTCTGGGCGCAGATCAAGGAGCTCGCCGATGCCGGCGAGGTGATCAAGGCGAAGATCGTCGCGGCGAATGCGGGCGGTCTTATGACCACCGTCGTCGACGACATGAAGGCGTTCCTTCCGGTTTCTCAGCTTTCGCTCGAGCATTATCCGAAAGTTCCTGACGGCGATCGCATGAAGATCGCGGAAGAGCTCAAAAAGTTCGTGGGAGAAGAGCTCAACGTGAAGATCATTGACGCGAATCCCCGCACCAACAAGGTCATCGTCTCGGAACGGGAAACGCTCACCGCGAACGTCAAAGAGCTTCTTACCGCCTATACCATCGGGCAGGTCGTGGACTGCATGGTCTCCGGCGTCGCCGATTTCGGCGTGTTCGTCCGCTTTGCCGACAACCCGCAGATCGAAGGCATGATCCACATCTCCGAGCTCGATTACAAGCTCATCGACAACCCGAAAGAGCTCGTTAAGGTGAACGACCCCCTGAAGGCGAAGATCATCGACATCAAGGAGGGCCGCGTCTTCCTTTCGCTCAAGGCGCTCAAGGAGGATCCGTGGGCAACACTCCCCGCCGATATCAAGCCGGGTGCCGCAGTCCAGGGCCGCGTCTACAAGTTCAATCCGTTCGGCGCGGTGATCGCGCTCGAGAACGATCTCCAGGGCATGGTCCACATCTCCGAATTCGGCGGCCAGGAAGAAATGCGGAAGGCGCTTGCCGTCGGCCAGACGTACTCCTTCGTCATCGATCAGGTAAAGACGGAAGAGAAGCGGATCACGCTGAAGACCAAGAAATAAGAAGGGGGCGCTTTTCTGAGGCGGCGTTCCGGCCTTTCGGCCCGCCGCCCAGGCTCTCAGCGACCTCCTTCTTTTTTTCGCCCTCACGTCACCCCGGAATTTTCTTTTCTTTACTTTCAATAGCGAATCCGATATTCTAAGTCCTGTATTTCACGAGCCGCGATAGCTCAATGGTAGAGCATCCGCCTGAAGAGCGGAGTACAGTAGTTCGATTCTACTTCGCGGCACCTCACTGCATCCTGCGCCGTATCTTTTGACATTTATTTCTACAGGGACCATAGTATCGTGAGTACTCCGCGGTCATCTGCGGAACAGGAGGCCATTGCTCCATGAGCACTATCAAAGAGGTCTTTAAAACCGACTTCGTTTTTCTTGCGGTCGTTCACGTACAAGACGCACCGCAAGCCCTTGAGAATGCCCTCATTGCGCACCATGAAGGCGCGGATGGGATATTTCTCATCAACCACGCGATCTCCCACACGGACCTCATCGCATCCTACTGCACAGTACGGGAACGGTGCCCCGATCTCTGGATCGGCATCAACTGTCTCGATCTTGGACGCGACGCCATCCATATCGTTCCTCTCGATGTCCAGGGGCTATGGGCGGACGACGGGGAGATCGACGAGACCGCGGCATCTCTCGAGGAGGCCGAGGCGTTCCGCGCGGCACGCCTGGATCGCCGGTGGCACGGGCTTTATTTCGGAGGCGTAGCCTTCAAATACCGGGCCCAGCCTGCCGATGCCGGAAAGGCCGCCGTGCAAAGCGCCCGCTTCGTGGATGTCATCACCACGAGCGGCCCGAAGACCGGCGCACCTCCGTCCGTCGAGAAAGTCTCGCGCATGAAGCAGGCCCTCGGCAGGCACCCCCTTGCGATCGCGAGCGGCATCACTCCCGAAAATGTCCGTGAGTATATGCCTTTCGCGGACTGCGTCCTCGTCGCCACGGGCATCAGCAGATCGGAACGATGGCTCGATCCGGGCCGGGTCCATGCGCTTGCAATGGCGCTCGGAAAATAACCGGAGACCGCGCGGCATTCTTTCCGTACGCTATCGCTCCGACGCCCGCATTTGGGCGCCGGAGTTTTTATTGTGCCGCAGGAGCCACGGGACATGTCCAATGCAGCCGCTGCGCGGAACGCGTTTCGAGCAATACCTCAATCCAAAATTGAAAAGCTCCGCTGCGGCACTCCGATTGACGCGGCAAGACAAGAGGGGTATAACCACCGCAGAGGAACCATAACGATCACGCACCTTTGAAGGAGGATATATGAATCAAGCGGAAAAGGCGAAACTGGAGCGTGAATGCGCAAAACTTCTCGCCCCGATGCTCCGCGGTCACGTGGATATACCCTCCGGGAAACGACCGATCATCATGGTCAGCGTTTCCTTCGAGGATGTCCCCGTCGACCCTTTGGTGCACATCGATGTCGCGAGCCGTGTACGATGGGTCGCGAGCGATCAACCTTTCACCGACAAGGAATTCCGGGAGCTCCTTACGCTTCCGCTTTCCTCGCATGACAGGGAGTTCGTGGATTTCTTCAGAACGCGAAAAAACAAACCACTCACGATCAACGGGATCACCGAAGCAGGGTTTGCCGAAAAGGGACGAATGGCTTCCATTAATGCCATTTGCCGACGTAACGGCCTTATGCTTGGGTTCCGCCAATTGCCGGGAAGGCATCCCTCATGGCTCGAAACCCCGCATCGGTTTTTCGTGCTACAAGAAGCAACCTGACGTCGTATCCGCACACGGGGAGATCTCAATCGAGATTTCCCCTTTTTATTTTAGAGATATGTACCCCCGGTAGGAATCGAACCCACATCAAGACCTTAGAAGAGTCCTGCTCTGATCCATTGAGCTACGGGGGCGTTCGTCGCATTGATAATAAACTAAAAATACGATAGGTTAAAGGGCGACGGGGAACAACGCGGGCCGTCGTATACCGGTAGTACACGTGCTTTGGGTGCACGTTGACTGGGTTCAATTCCCAGCGGCCCGACACTGGAAAATCTGTGGACAACTTTTTTGGAAGTTGGTCATAGGGTGTATTGCATTGAGAGCGATATTGGTTATAGAATGCGGGGAGAAACATTTACAATCAATCCCACTAAAGGAAGGATTCACCATGGATCCAAAGAAGGCCATCGTCGTCGACACATCACTCCTCCTTCACAGCCCCGACGCCATCCCCTCATTCAAGGACAACGTCGTGGTCATTCCGTTTCCGGTGCTCCAGGAACTGGACCACCACAAAGAAAAGGGAGGGAATGGCACTGCTGCTGCCGCACGACAGGTCATCAGACTGCTCGATGACTACCGCCAACGAGGATCGCTTCTCGAAGGCGTCCCTACGTTGGGAGGAGGCTTCCTCCTTGTGGACATGCATCCATTCATTCCGAGCGGAGTAAGCGCACATCTGCTCGATATGACGAAACCCGATGATTTCATCATTGGCGTAGCGCTCCGATGGAAGCATCGCAGGACGATCGCGAGCGACGCAAGGGCCCAGAACGGGAAAAAGGGTCAGGGACAGAAAGGCCGTCCCTTCTTTCCACATCTTGGTCCGCTCAGCGAAACGATCCTGGTCACGAAAGACATCAATCTTCGGATCAAGGCGGCGGCATTCAATCTCGTCGCTGAAGATTATAAGAAAGATCGCCTCGTGACGACCCCCGATCAACTCTATTCGGGCATCGCCCGCATCCCCGTGGACGCTGCGGGATTTAAGGAGGTCGCCGGGAAATTGTTCGGCGAACAGGGCGGGGCGCACCGCCTCTCCCTGACGGACGCAGCCGAGCTCATGGACATCCCGGAACTGTTGCCCAACCAATGCTGCATATTCGAGCCGGGAGAAAGCCGGGAAAGGAAATATATCCTCGCCCTCTACAAGGCCGATCCCGCAAAAGGCGCATACTTCTCTCCGGTCAAGAAACCCTCCGAAGAGAGAGGCAATGAGATAAAACCTCGCAACATCGAACAGGCGTTTGCGTATGCCCTTTTGATGGACCCCGCAATCGAGATCGTTTCCCTCTCGGGAATAGCCGGAGGCGGAAAAACGCTGATGGCGCTCCTTGCGGGACTGAACCAAACCGCCCCGAAGACGGGCAAGGGGGTCTATGAGCAGATCCTCGTCTATCGGGCCAACTCGGAAATCGGCACCCCGCTAGGATACCTTAAGGGGAGCCTGGTGGATAAGTGGGGTCCGTGGGCCCAACCGATACTCGATTCCCTCGAACTTCTTTCCATGGGCAAGGAGCTCGAACGCTTCGAGACGAAACCGACCATGGATTCCAAAACCAAATCCTATAACCTCGAAGAAATGATCGACGGGAAGAATAAGAAAATCCAAATCCAGCCGATCAATTTCGTGCGCGGGCGCTCCCTCCATTATAAGTTCGTGGTGGTGGATGAAACCCAAAATTTCACCGCACCGGACATCAAGAAGGTGATCACGCGCATAGGGAAGGGGTCGAAGATCGTCCTCACGGGCGACATCGATCAGATCGACAATCTCTATCTTGACCAGGTCTCGAACGGCCTTTCCCATGCCACGGAATGCATGAAGGGCCAGCCGATCTTCGGCCATATCACGTTCACGAGGAGCGAACGGTCCCCGCTTGCGGAAATCGCAGCGAAACTCCTCTGACATGGGACTGTCTGTGCCACGGAAAGCCCCATGCATGAACCCCACGGAATACGTGGGGTTTTTTATACGGGTTTACTTTTTAAAAAATACCTATAGGATAAATGGGCATGCGCGCTTAGCTCAGTGGTAGAGCAACTCCTTTACACGGAGTGGGTCCGGGGTTCGATCCCTCGAGCGCGCACCGATCGCTTCACCGCGCCCCGGCGAGCGCATAGAAATTCTCGTACAGCTTGGCGACAAGAATGGGGCCGGTGCCGCCGGGCGTCTTCGTGTAGCATATATGCCTCGCATCGGATCCCGTGGGATCGAAGTCGCCCATGATCTTCCCCGAGGCGTCGCGATGGAAGCCGAAATCGATGACGAGGGCGCCCTCCTTAAGATGCGACGCGCCGAAAAGTCCGGGGACGCCCACGCCGCTCACCACGATGTCCGCATCGGCAAGCCGGGCAGGCACATCGGGCACCGTGACGTCGAGCATCGAAAGCGCGCCCACGCGGTTCTGGAGCCAGAAGGCGACCGGCCTGCCCACCAAAAATCCCGCGCCCACCACGACCGCTTTGCAATTTCGGAGATCGCCCGGCATCTCCCGTCCAATGATCTCTTCGACCACCGCGGCCGCCGGCGGCATGATGACGCCGCGGCCCGTGGAGAACGCGCCGAGCGCGGCCTCGCTGAGGCAATCCACATCCTTCCCTTTGGGGATCGCATTCATAACATAGTGGCGGTTGACGCCTTCGGGAAGCGGCAGTTGGACGATGAACGCGCCGCACGCCCTGGGTGTCGCGCGCCGCGCGATCTCCGCACGCAGATCGTCGGTCGAGAGCGAACCGTCAAGCGTGTACTGGCGAAAATCGATGCCGAGCCGCGCCGCCACGCGCGCTTTCTGCTGCAAGAAGTTCACCGACGCGGGATCGTCGCCGACGAGGACCGCGCCGAAAAATCCCGCGGGCTTGGGCCGCGCGGCAAGGCGCCCGATGATCTCCTCGGCAATCGCGGTGCCGTCGATCGATGGATGGTGTTCGGATACTGTGTGCGTTTCCATACTATAATGGTATACCGTAGTGTGCGCGTTCGTTAACGATCGATCCCGGGCACGGGAAATTTCAGTGCGAATTCCTTTACGTGATCGCGCACTCCGCGCAGCGCGGCGTCGTCGTGCCGCTGCACAAGCGCCCGGTCCACAAGATCCGCCACCGCCCCCATGTCGGACTCCTCACATCCGCGCGTGGTGAGCGCCGCCGTGCCGAGGCGGATGCCCGAGGGATCGAGCGGCTTGCGGGAATCGAACGGGATCATATTCTTGTTGACCGAGATGCCCGCCGCCTCGAGCGCGCGCTCCCCTTCCTGTCCGGGGATCCCCTTGCTCCCGAAAAGATCGATAAGCATCATGTGATTGTCGGTGCCTCCCGAAACCACGCGATAGCCCCTCTCCGCGAGCGCATCCGCAAGCGTGCGCGCATTCGCGATCACGCGCGCCGCATAGTCCGCAAATTCCGGCGCCAGCGCCTCGCCGTACGCCACGGCTTTTGCCGCCGTCACGTGATCGTGGGGACCGCCCTGCACGCCGGGGAATACGGCCCTGTCGATCGCCGATGCGAACGCGATGCGGCACATGATCATGCCGCCGCGCGGACCGCGCAGGGTCTTATGCGTCGTCGCCGCAACGACGTCGCAGTACGGCACGGGATTCTCGAGCTGCTTCCCCGCCACGAGCCCCGCGATATGCGCGATGTCGGCAAAAAGATACGCGCCGACCGCGTCCGCGATCTCCCGGAACCGCTTCCACTCGAGCGACCGCGAATATGCAGAAAAACCGGCGATGATCATCCGGGGGCATTCGCGGCGCGCGATCGCCTCGACCTCGTCCATATCGATGCGCTCCGTCGTTCTGTCCACGGAATAAGGCACGATGGAATAGAGCATTCCCGAGAAATTAAGGGGGTGCCCATGGGAAAGGTGCCCGCCCTGATCGAGCGAAAATCCGAGCACCTTGTCGCCGGGCTTCAGGAGCGCCGTGAAGACCGCAAGGTTGGCGGGCGATCCCGAAAGCGGCTGGACGTTCACGTGCTCCGCGCCGAACAGTTCCTTTGCGCGCGCGACGGCGAGCGCCTCCATGTCATCGATGACCTCGTTCCCGCCGTAATAGCGCTTGCCGGGATATCCTTCGCTGTATTTGTTTGTAAGCACCGATCCCATCGCCTCGAGCACGGCGCGCGAAACATAATTCTCGCTCGCAATGAGCTCGATGCCCTCTCTCTGCCGCGCCTCCTCGCGCTTCACGATCTCGTATGCGCGGGGGTCGGCCTTCTGTAATGCGGGATGGTCCATGGGGTCGGTACGGTGAGTGAGAGAAAACGCTTACCAACGCCGTGCGCGGGTCCGCTTCCGAAGCCGCTCCGGAAGATCACGAAGCCCGATACAGCGTGGATAATATATGGTAATAATACTCCAATACCATTGAAAAACCAGCCGAAACGGTGTATCGTAGGGTGTGCCCTCGGCCCTCCGCGGGCCGATGTTTCCGTCATGGTGCCTATAGCTTAATGGTAGAGCCTCGGATTGTGGCTCCGATGATACGGGTTCGATTCCCGTTAGGCACCCATTGTAAAATAACTTTTTTCAAAATCAGAAGCGCTGATCGCTGCAAGAAATATGGGCATCTTCATGGCACATAGCAGCTAAAAGTAGTGTTCATTTTCATCCGAATCAGGAAGCCTATCCCAAAGAAGTCTAAAAATACTCTTTTGAAAATCGGCAAGCTTTTTACTCTCTACGATGAATGCCGTATCAGAATTATAATCAACGAACGCAACCTTATCCCCATATATCATTTGCTTGATATTGTATTCGAATATATCAACACCCTCCGGAATAAGTTTTCTATACTTCATGGGGTTAGGAGTTTCCGAAAGATCTCGAACCCCCTTATTTGCGATAATAAAACCCGTAGTTGAACGACTCTTCTTTTTGATAAGCGGATAGTATTCACGAGAAAGATAGCCAGCAGCCCGACCCACAGGTTTTTTCATAGCACTATAGCGATAATAAGAATCGCCTGCCTTAAGGGAGGCGGCAAAATCATTAAATACAAGCGCAATACCCCTCTTTCCACTAAAGGATTTTATAGTAGGCCTTTTCCCTTTTGGGGTATAAGCTCGCATTAAAACGGGCAGCGCATCGTCAAAAGCCTTCGCCGCAACTTCAAAAAGTTGCTTAAGTTTTTCAGGAGATTCTGCGGTATACAGTTTTCTCTTCTTTTTGAGAACCACGGAAATAATGCCTCTTTCCACGAGGACTGGTAACGTCGCATACAGTGTTGGCCGATAAATGCCGGTTTTTTTAGCAATATCGGATATATTGGAAGGTCCAAGATAAAGTAGGGCGGAATAAATTTTTGCCTCCCTCTCATTAAGCCCGACATATTTTAATACCTCCATCTTTTGTATAGCCATATATAAATAATAATATGTACTATTTTAATACACAATCTACATCCATTAATAATGGAATTTATAAAAGATATCGAACCTTTCTCGATTTTTAATACATAAAATGCAATATATAATTGACTATGTCAATAATATCTTGCTAATCTCACTCTCGGAACCTTGGGGGGAAAACATGGCATTTGCAATGGTAGTGCTCAAGACGATCCGGTTCTGTCTCGAGAACCTCGAGCGTGCGATCGCACTGATTGCCGGAATCGCTCTTGTTGCAATGGGTATCTTTATTATTGGGTCGGATGACATGGCTATGATCGAAGGGCATCACACCTTCTTTATGGCCCTGGCAACGCTCGACACAAAAATAGGATATCCCGCCTGGGGAACGGTACTGATGTACTATCTCCCGGTGGTACTGGGCTGCCTCTTTATCGTAAGCGCGATACAGAAACAGCCTACGAGAAAAATAGGGCGGCCTCACAACCGCCCCTAGCAAATTCCATATAGAGAATAGGAGCGATATGCGCGCAGAAAGATAGGTTGTGCTCGCTGAATGCGACTATTGCATTAAGCGATACGTCTCAAAGGAGGTGAATCCATGAAGAAAATATGGATTGCTCCGGACGGCACAACGTTCCGGACGCGCGAGGCGCTCCTCGCCTATCTAAGCGGGCGGTAATCCGTCTGTCCCTTAGATAGCTCGCTGCCTGAACAAAACGGCGAAATCTCGTTTTAAAGGAAGGCACATAAAACGAGTTGCGATAAAATCCTCTCGCGTAAAAGCATGGGATTTGGGGAAAAACCTTCCCCGCTCTTTTTGAGCCCGAGAGCAAAATGCTCGTGGTCTCAAAATAGGCAATAGTTCTTCACATCTCTCAAGAAAGGAGGGAAAGACGATATGGGACTGAAATGCGCCTTTCCGGGATGCGCCATGCGAGTGGCCCCAGATAGAGCATCGGTTCCCGAGGTCGGGACGATCTGCCGGGCGGAAAAGAAAAATACTCTTAGCTCCAAAGATCTCTTCCGATATGTGCACTGTCCGGTGCACGCGTCGCGCGTTCGCAAAAACGGGGTAAAGATGTATCAGTATCTTGCCACGATGCAGATGCTGAAACGCCGTGAGCGCAAACGCAAAGCAACGCAAAAGCGTGTTACCACACACCTCCACGTCCCCATGCCTGAAACAGCTATGGGAAACGCGCTCCGGAAAGCCGGAGTGGTAGGGAGAAGTGGCTGCACGCCTGTTGCTTAGACGCAACTCGGGAAGCACTGACGGCTATGGGCCGTCCGGGTTTGATCCACCTGGGAACAGAACGGGTCATCCTTTTTGAGCCGATCAAATCAATAAAATGAGTCCTGCGGTCGCTTCAAAAAGGGTGATCCCCACCCTAAAATGTACATTTCCAATTCAAAGGAGGAATCGTGAGGATTTTTTCGCGGAAAGAGTTTGTACGCTTCTTTATCAACAAAGACTGGGGCGCAAAAAAACTCTATTCCCAAAGGTTCACCCGCGAATGGGGTGATACCAAAATAACGCTCTACCAGGTGGAAAAAGAATTTGGGATGGTAGAAGCGCAAATTATTGAAAACGGGAAGATCTGGATTTTTACCAAAACACACGTCGTGGTAATCGACGAGTGGGATGGAGCGGAAATATTAAAGGGATATCCGCGGAATCCAGAAGTAATTCTCAATAGGCAAGTCATTGCATCCTCGAGATGATATAAGGGGAAACCATGTTTCCCCACCCTTTTTGAGCTAATCAGGCAATAAAGGTAAACGAGCCAGATCTGGTTGTTTCAAAAAGGGTAAACATTACCCTAATAATACACATTGAAAATATGCCCTAAAAATACAAAAGAAGGACTATTGACAATAATGTATTATTATGATAGTATGATTACGTTCATTGAAAACCACAATAATTCCCTGCTAGTTAAGTCCGTTAAAAATCATCGAGCTAATATAAATTTATGCTCAATAATGGATTTACCTAGCAGGGAATCATCTCTGGCTGGTGCGCCGCTTTGAGGCGATTATTCGCTAAGTCGCAACATAAGGCTCATTTAAAATAAACTCGCCTCATACACAGGCACAACAAAGGAGATAAAGATGGATGACATGGATAATATGGATCTGCGCGAGATGTTTAAGAAGCATTTTTTTGCGTTCGCCATCGCTGATGGCATGTTCCCCTCAAATGCCATCGTGCACCGGCGCGAGGTGAGCATTGACGAAGCGAGGCAGTATCTCGCCTCTGGCAAGGTCATCTCTTGCCTCAACGCATCGCACGGCGCTACCGTCGTGGCGATGAAGCAGCTGGGGCTCGAAGTCGACATTCCCGACACGCCGCAGAAAATCGCAATGCGGGAAGGCGACGAGATTCTCGTGATGTCGGTGCGAAATCTGCCTCGGCTCACCGAGAACCGGCATTACACCGACAAAGAGATCAAGAAGGCCTCTTTCGTCTTCGGCCTTTGGTCGGTGGGAGATGTCGAACACGCCTCCGTGCGTTGCGTTATTGATGCACGCGCAGCAAAATTGCTGGAGGAAAACGGAATGCGCACCATACAGGATGTGTTTGAGAAGAGGCAGGAAGACCTCATCCGTATCACGTGGGTCGGCAGGAAGACCGCTGGCGCCTTCCGGGACTTTGCCTGGAGGCTCGGGCTCCGGTGGTAAAGCTACAAACTTGCGGGATTGCAAATGCGATCCCGCTTTTTATTATTATATTTAAAAAAATAATACATAATCTACCCTATTCTTCCCAGAGCGCATTAGCAAAAAAGGCGATTTTTGAAGAAGTGGTTTTATTTACAAGATATTTGAAATAAGAATCAAGAAAAGACTCTCTCATCTTTATTTCTTCGAGACACTATCAATTTCCTTTCGGCCGTATGATAATTGGATGCATGATATCGTTGCCGATCTCGTAGGCATCCCCTTCTTCCAACTCAAATGAAATGCCGATTTTTTTCTCAAGCGCGTTCAGTTTTCGCTCAATCAAACGATAAGAGGTCCGTTCCCGCGCATGCGCGGCGATAGGAATGAAGTTACCCCGACTAAGATAGGCGTCATGGTAGCGATCGACAAAGGCGTCAATAAGAGAGGAACTGGCACGGGCACCGCCGACCGATCCCGGCTCGGCAACCGCGAGATCGCCGATATAAATAATCGACTCGCCTTCCGCTCCTGGGCCGTCGTATCCGTCCTTCTCGAGCTTTCCTTCGTAAGCCAGTAAATAGCCGCGCATCTTTCCCTCGCTTTCATATTTGAAGCTTAGATTCGGCCTCTCTTTTGCACTGTTATTAATATCTTTCGCAATGAGCGTATTCTCGATCTTCCAAAGATATTCCATCAGTGAATCGTTCCCGGCATACGCTTTGCCTTCGATATATGAAACAGGCATGACGTCTTCGAAGGTGAGCTCCGAAATTTCTTTGCGTGCAGCCTTCTCAGGAACCACATCAGACGATTCGTTTATATCAGTGATGTTCCGTTTGCGCACCACAAAACGCCCGCCCGTAGTATCGGCAAATTTCAGTTCGTAGCATTCGTTATGTGTCTTGTCAGAATACCCCACCGGAGCTTCGGGGATCGTCGTGTTTTCAATACGGGGTAGATGGGTCAAGGAATCGGAATATCCCAATCCGATCACCGCATGATCGGTAGTGAACTTTTGTGAAACGCCGTGGCGCTCAAGGTATTCCCTAAGGAAATCACGGTAAACCGTTTCGATGACTTCGGGGTAGTCGCCGTCACGGTAATTGGGGCCGACTTCCACGTTGTCGCAAGCGAGCACTGCAGGTGCCTGACGCAAAATATCTTCCGAGATTATTTCTTGTAAGCGTTCATTACCATCCCTATCCAATTCGCGTACAACCGCAGCAACGTTCTTTCCGATATTGCGGTCTTTCGTGAGTACGCTTTGCGCAATGGTACGCACTCCCTTTCGGCGCTCGATGCTAAGCGTGGCATGGGCGCATGCCGGATTCCAGGTGTATACATTGTTTTTTCCCGAACCGAACGGCATACAACAAGCGGTATCATTGCCCGCCAATACCCCATGGGGGTCGCTTTTTGCATTGATTTGCATCTTCAGGCGATACATAGGAAATTTTGTCCGCACCTTCTCGGGGATTCCGATATCGGAACGTGCAAGGATTTCATTAACCCCTGCTTCAAGCGCAGGAGAAATATCCCCTTCTCCGGCAAGAAATTGCTGTACCGTGATCTCCTGTGAATTGAGCAGTTTCGCGAGTTCGCTGAAAAGTTTCTTCGGCTGCAGTGCGATACCGGGAATTTTATTCTTGGACTCCCCGATCGCTCGCCGTGCTTCCTCGCGGAGCGAATATCCAACGGTATATTCCCCTTTCATCGGCGAGAATGTTTGCAGACGGTCGAGTGATCCATCGACTAGCGAATCGCGCAGATCTTCTGGAGTGAGATCGAGATTCGGGATCTCCGCTAAATTTGAAGGCTTTTTGCGATTATGCACTTCATCGGGAGTATGATCGTCCGGAAGACCAAGAAATGCTTTCGGATCATTCCAGAATTCCATTACTTTCTGTATATCAACGTTTCCGTCCGGATGGAAGGCAAGTGTTTCAATATACCCGCGCAGCTTCTCATTCTTTTCCTTGGAAAGAGGCTCGAGAATTTCGGTTTTGCCTAAGAAGGCAACGAGATCATTGTAGCGACGGAGATTCTTCCAAGATGCAAATACCGCTTCAGGAGAGGACAGATGCTCCGCCAACTGCTGTAAATACTTGATACCGGAATACTTCTTTGTTTTCTCAATGATCGATTCGAAATTGGGATCAAAGGAAAATGCAATCTGGTTTAGCTCATGGTGAGCGGTTCCTGATTCATAGCGTACATCATCCCGGGCAACCTGGTTTAGTATCTTGTCATAAAAGAGATTAGGGGAAGCGCCTGAATTCTCATACAGGGATATAATTGCCCGGAACGCATGCAGGCCGTCATGCCGTGAGAGACCGGGGCGATTTAAATATCGAAACATCCGTTCATTGCCGAAAATCTCCGCTCCCGCCCGGAAGGGTCCTGTTATGTTCTGCTCATCATCCCACCCCAGCCCGATTGCTTCTTTTGATGAAAGACAATCGATTACATGGACATAATGCTCCTCTCTTGAAGTATCGTCTTTATCCACACTATTATCTTCTTTGAGGTGTAAGAAAAGATACTCCTCAGGAGTAAGCATTTCCTCTTTGTGAGAATTTTCTGCTTTGCGAAATATGTCACCAGTGAATTCTCCGAGAGTGTGAGCAACGACATCACCTTGTCCCATTTCAATCAACTTGAGGGCAATTTCTTCGTGATCAATACCGGTAAATTCGTTAAGTTCGTAGGGAATTTCTCCTCCTTCCCCTGCCTCAATCAACTTAAGGGCGACTTCCTTATCGAGGCCAGTAAATTTATAAAGATTACCGGAAACATTATCAAATGCTTCTGCCTCAATCAACTTAAGGGCGACTTCCTTATCGAGGCCAGTAAATTTATAAAGATTACCGGAAACATTATCAAATGCTTCTGCCTCAATCAACTTAAGGG
>JAKABL010000012.1 GCA_021801885.1 bacterium | reverse complement strand
CCGCAGCCTATATCGCCCTGTTCCTTTTTGCCGCGATCTGGATATTCGATAAGAAGGAAATATAATTTCTTGCCGCGATGAAATCCCCCCTTGCATCGCGTAGCGCAAAGACCGCCATTGTCATCCTCCTTCTCGCGGTGGTCGTGCTCTTGCAGTTCCAATACGACCGTGCGGCCGCCGCGGCGCCCCCGATCCCTCCCGGATCTTCTTCGGGCGTTACTCCTCTCATGATCCGGCTTGCCGATATGGGCTTCCATCCCGCGGTCGCATCGTTCATCTGGGCAAACGTCATGCCGTCGATCCTCGATCTTTTCAACGGACGCACGGAATATCTGAGCGGCCTCGCGTTCGTGAATGGCGTCGACCCCAAGCTCAGCTATCCGTACGCATTTTCCGTGCTCACGCTGCCCGCCGTTCCGACAAAGGACTATCCGGACGGCGTGGCGGAATCCATTGCGATCGGCAAGGAAGGTCTTGCGCACGCGGACCCCGACTGGCGCATCCCGTACTATATGGCCATGAACTATTACCTGAGCCTTCACGACGAGAAGGCCGCGCTCATCTATTTCAATATGGCGGCGCAGACGCCGGGGGTGCCGCAGTTCGCCGAACGGTTTGCGCTGAATTTCGCGGTCGGCACCGATCAGCGTGCGAAGGCGGAGCAATTGTGGGCGACGATCGCGAGCTCGACGAACGATGTCTACGAGCAGCACCGCGCCGAAGCGTACATTGCCCATCTCAAGATCCTTGATTATCTTGCGGCGGCGTCCAAGGCATATAAGGACAAGTTCGGCGTCTATCCCACGTCGACGCAGGCGCTCGTGGTAAAAGGCGTCATTCCGAGCGTACCGAAGGACCCCTTCGGGTTCACGTTCCTCATCAAACCCGATGGATCGCCCGCCGTAAATTACAAGCAATTGCCTTCGTATATCCTCAAAGAGCCCGTGCAGTGATCGCGATCTCGCCATGCAGGGGCGTGTTCCGTCGCATTGCGGTGGATGCGCGCGGCGATATATCATAAAGAGGCAGCTTTCCCACTCCTCTTTATGAAGCAACGACGCATGTATTTTATCGTGCTGGGATTGGTGGCCGCCGCGGCCGCGGCCGTCGTGGTCTTTGCGTCGACGCATACTGTCGCCATGTTCGATCCGAAGGGGACGATAGGGCTCGAGGAGCGGAACCTCATGATCGTGGCGGCCCTCCTTATGCTCGTCGTGGTCATCCCGGTCTTCGTGATGACGTTCGTGTTCGCATGGCGGTATCGCGCCGACAACGAAAAGGCGGAGTATACGCCGACCTGGGACCATGATATCCGCTACGAACTTGCGTGGTGGGCATTCCCGATCGCGATCATCATCGTCCTCGCCGTCATCACATGGCAAAGTTCCCATGCGCTCAGCCCTTATCGCCCGATCGCGGGTTCCGTGCCGCCCGTGCCGGTGGACGTGGTCGCGCTCGATTGGAAATGGCTTTTCATCTATCCCCAGCAGGGCATCGCCACCGTGAATATGCTGAAATTGCCCGTGGACACGCCGATCGCGTTCCATATTACCGCCGACGCTCCCATGAACTCGTTCTGGATCCCTTCCCTCGGCGGACAGATCTACGCTATGCCCGGCATGTCGACGCAGCTGCATCTCATGGCGTCGGCGACGGGCACCTACGAAGGCCTTTCCGCGAACCTGAGCGGCAACGGATTCGCGAGCATGCATTTCCCGGCAGAGGTCGTTTCGCGCGCGGCGTTCGCCGCGTGGGCGCAGGGGGTCCGCAATGCCACCGGTACCTATGGCGCGCTTACCCTTCCGGCATATGAGGCGCTCAGCACGCCTTCGGCGCGTTATCCGGAAACGCTCTACGCCTCCATCGATCCTTCGCTCTATGGATGGATCGTCATGAAATATATGTCGCCGAACGCATCGACGACCACCACGACGATCCCCATGAGCACCATGGCGATCCCGCGCGCGCTTTGATATCCTGAAACCATCCCTGCTATGATCCACTTCCTCTTGGGCAATCTCACCTTCCAGGCATTCCTCCATAACCCGATCGTCATGGGGGCCGATGCGTTCATGGGGATCGTGGGGATCGCGGTCCTTGCGCTCGTGACGTATTTCAAAAAGTGGCAGTGGCTGTGGCGGGAATGGCTTACGTCGCTCGATCACAAGCGGATCGGCATCATGTATCTCATCGTTGCGGCGGTCATGCTGTTCAAAGGGGGCGTGGACGCCCTCATGATGCGCGCGCAGCAGGCGCTCGCGTCGGGATCGAACTACGGCTATCTGAGCGCGAACCATTTCAACCAGATATTCAGCGCGCACGGCGTGACGATGATCCTTTTCGTGGCGATGCCGCTCATCTTCGGTCTGTTCAACCTGATCATTCCGCTCCAGATCGGTGCGCGCGACGTCGCATTTCCGTTCGTGAACGCCGTGAGTTTCTGGATGTTCGTGTCGGGCGTCGCGCTCTTCAACGCGTCGCTCGTGATCGGGCATTTTTCCTCCGCGGGATGGCTTGCGTATCCGCCGCTTTCGGAGCTTGCCTACAGCCCCGGCGTCGGCGTGGATTACTGGATCTGGTGCCTCCAGCTTGCGGGCATCGGGAGCTTGCTCTCCGCCATTAACTTCTTTGTGACGATCGTAAAGATGCGGGCGCCGGGCATGACGCTCATGAAGATGCCCATGTTCGTGTGGAATGCGCTCGGTGCGATCGTGCTCATGATCTTCGCGTTCCCGGTGCTTACCGCGACGCTCGGCATGCTCTGGCTCGACCGCTTCGCGGGCATGCACTTCTTTACGGCGGGCTTCGGCGGCAATGCGATGATGTACGTGAATCTCATTTGGACATGGGGGCATCCCGAGGTCTATATCCTCGTGCTGCCCGCGTTCGGAATTTTTTCGGAGGTGGTCTCGACCTTCTCGCAGAAGCGCATCTTCGGCTACGCGTCGATGGTGGCGGCCACCGCATCGATCACCATCCTCTCGTTCCTCGTATGGCTGCATCACTTCTTCACCATGGGCGCGAGCGCGGACGTGAACGCGTTCTTCGGCATCATGACGATGATCATCGCGGTGCCGACGGGCGTGAAGATCTTCAACTGGCTCTTCACGATGTACCGCGGCCGCGTCCGCTTCATGACGCCGATGTGGTGGTTCTTCGGGTTCATCGCGCTCTTCACGATGGGCGGCATGGCGGGCGTGCTCATGGCGGTGCCGGCGGCGGATTTCCAGCTCCATAACAGCCTTTTCCTTGTCGCGCATTTCCATACGATGATCGTGAGCGGCGTGCTTTTCGGGCTTTTTGCGGGGTTCATCTATTGGTTCCCGAAGTATGCGGGTTACACGCTCAATGAACGGATAGGGAGGTGGGCGTTCTGGTGCTGGCTCATCGGATTCGTGCTCGCGTTCGGCCCGCTCTATATCCTCGGGTTCATGGGTGCGACGCGCAGGCTGTACCACTATCCGGCAGCGACCGGATTCCAGCCGCTCTTCATCGTGGCCGCCGTCGGCGCGGTCATCATCGCGATCGGAGGCATTTTGCAGATCGCGCAGATCGCGGTGAGCGTGAAGCGCCGCGCGCTCGCCGTCGACCGCACGGCCGGCGATCCGTGGAACGGCCGTACGCTCGAATGGATGGTGCCGACCCCGGTGCCGGTCTACAACTTTGCGGTCATTCCTACGGTCGATGATCGGGAACCGTTCTGGAAGCTCAAGCAGGAGGGGCAATTTCCGCCGCGCGAAGGGAGTCCATTGGTACGTTACGAGGATATTTTCCTCCCGAAACGGAGCCCGATAGGACTGCTCGTGGGCGCGTGCGGGTTCGTGTTCGGATTTGCGGCGGTCTGGCATATCTATTGGCTCATGCCGATAAGTGCCATGGCGATCGTCGCGGTGCTCATTGCAAGGGCCTTCGACGAGGAGACCGAATATCGCATCCCTGCCGCCGAGGTCGAGCGGACGGAGCGTGAACGCATGGCGCGCATGCGGGCATCGTCCGTATGAACGTATCGTTGATACATTTCACGCAACGCACATGAATGAATCCATGCACACCACCATTCCCGCGCGACACGCCGCGTCCCGCGAAGAGGAACGCAAGGCGCTCGATAAGGTCTCCTTCGGGTTCTGGGTCTACCTCATGAGCGACTGTCTTCTGTTCGGCACGCTTTTTGCGACCTATGCCGTGCTGCGCGGCAATGCCTTCGGCGGACCGACGGAACAGCAGATATTCAATCTTCCCTACGTCCTTGTCGAGACGCTGCTGCTTCTCACGAGCAGCTTCACCTCCGGCATCGCGATGGTGGCGCTCGCGCGCAGGAGCGTCAGGGGCGTGATCGGATGGCTTAGTGCCACATGGGTGCTTGGCGCATCGTTCCTCGGCATGGAGATTGCCGAGTTCACGAACCTTATCCGTGCCGGCGCCGGGCCTCAGCGGAGCGGATTCCTCTCGGCGTATTTCACGCTTGTCGGCACGCATGGCACGCACATCGCGATCGGGCTCATCTGGATGCTCGTGCTCATCGTCTATGTCGCGATACGGGGCCTCACGGATTCGTCGGCGCGCAAACTTACGGCGCTTGCGCTCT
Source organism: bacterium (assembly GCA_021801885.1). GTDB lineage: Bacteria > Patescibacteriota > Minisyncoccia > UBA6257 > 2-01-FULL-56-20 > JAKAGE01. The sequence goes on along the minus strand of JAKABL010000012.1, from coordinate 11,363 downwards.
TCTGGCACTTCCTCGACATCGTATGGATCTTCATCTTCACGATCGTGTATCTCATGGGCATCATATAATCATACTTACCACCATGGACACTACCGAACATACGCAGCGTGGCCGCATTGATTCCGGGCAAGCGCAGCGGGCCGCGCGGCACGCGGTCCGTTCCTATGCGATAGGGTATGCGCTTTCGATCGCAGGCACGCTTGCCGCGGCGGGGGTGGTATATTATTGCGCGATCGCGCATCGCGTCGCGTACTCCTATCCGATCGTCGTGGCCGTCATTGTGGCGCTCGCATTATTCCAGCTCGTGGTACAGCTCGTGTTCTTCCTTGACCTGAACGGGCGGCCGTCCTCGCGCTGGAACCTCACGGCGTTCGTGTTCATGGCCATCATCGTATCGATCGTGGTGGCGGGTTCGCTGTGGATCATGAGCAATCTCGATTACAACATGACTCCCGCCAAGATGAATGCATATATGCTGAATCAGGTGCAGAACAATAGCCTTTAAGCGCCGCGCCCGTGCGGGGCTCGTGCTGACGGGACCGCCCGCACGGACCGCATTGCGGTGCGGTTCCCGCGGGAACCGCGTGGTATAATGCGAATATGCAGGATGAACCTCTCTGGTCCGTGCTCGCGGTGAATGCCGGGTCTTCAAGTGTGAAATTCGCGCTTTTTGAAGAAACGGTACCGGGCGGACCGCTGCGTATGCGCGCGGACGGCGCATTACCTGCGGGCGCGTCCGCAGACGCGATCGCCGCGTGGATGGAGGAACAGGGAGGGAAGGGGTATGCGGTATCCGCGATAGGGCATCGCATCGTGCACGGTGGCGAGCGCTATCACGGTCCGGCGGCGGTCGACGATGCGCTCCTCGCGGCACTCCACGATCTCGAGCCGTTCGCGCCGGCGCACCTTCCCGAAGCGCTGCGGCTCATCGAGGCACTTCGCGCGCGGTTTCCCGGCGTGCCGCAGACGGTATCCTTCGACACCGCCTTCCATCGGACCATGCCGCGCATAGCCCAGATCCTTCCCGTTCCGCGCCGGTACGAACGATACGGGGTGCGGCGCTACGGGTTCCACGGCCTTTCCTATACATTTCTCATGCATACACTCGCGCATACGGAGGACGGCAGAGGCTCCCAAGGGAAGGTGGTGCTCGCACATCTTGGTTCCGGGGCGAGCATGGCGGCGGTGCGCGACGGGCATCCCCTTGATACGAGCATGGCGTTCACGCCTGCGTCGGGGATCCCCATGAGCACGCGCGCCGGCGACCTCGACCCGGGCATTGCGGCGTTCCTTGCGCGCAAGGAGGGGATGACGATCGACGGGTGGAGCGATATGGTCGCGAAGGAATCGGGATTGCTCGGCATCGCCGAGACGACGGCCGATATGAAGGAGCTTCTCGCGCGCGAGCACGAGGATGTGCGCGCCGCCGAAGCGGTGGAGTATTTCTGCTATCGGGCGCGGCAGCAGATCGGCGCCTATGCCGCGACCATGGGCGGTATCGATACGCTCGTGTTCGCGGGAGGCATGGGGGACCAGGCCCCCGCGATCCGCGCGCGGATCTGCCAGGGGCTTGCATTCCTGGGGATCGCGATCGATGAGGCGCGCAATGAGTCGGGAAACGCCTTTTCCCCGGGAGAGATCAAGATGATCGGCAAGGAGGGCGCCGCATGCAAGGTGCTTGTTATCCACACGGACGAGGCGGCGGTCATTGCCGAAGAGGCCTATGCGGTGAGCAAGGGGTCATTGCGCACAAAGTAATATTTTTTCCATCACGATAATGAAAAAACCATTGCGAAAGGATGAGCTTGCGAGGATGAATGCCTATTGGCGCGCGTCGAATTATCTTTCCGTAGGGCAGATCTACCTCCGCGCGAATCCGCTGCTGCGGGAACCGCTCAAACTTGAACATGTGAAGCAGCTCTTGCTCGGGCATTGGGGCACCACGCCCGCGCAGAACTTCATTTATACGCATCTCAATCGCGCTATCAAGAAATACGACCTCGATATGATCTATGTGTCGGGTCCCGGCCATGGGGCGCCGGCGGTCGTGGGGCAGGTCTATCTCGAAGGCACCTATAGCGAGGTCTATCCGAACGTGAGCCGCGACGAAGCGGGGCTCCAACGCCTCTTTCAGCAATTTTCCTTCCCCGGGGGTATCTCGAGCCATGTCTCCCCGCAGACGCCCGGATCGATCCATGAGGGCGGCGAACTCGGGTATTCGATCAGCCACGCGTTCGGCGCGGCGTTCGACAATCCCGATCTCGTCGTGGCGTGCGTCGTGGGGGATGGTGAGGCCGAGACCGGTCCGCTCGCAACCGCGTGGCATTCGAACAAATTCCTTAATCCGATCACGGACGGCGCCGTACTGCCGATTTTGAATTTGAACGGCTATAAGATCTCGAATCCGACGGTGCTCGCGCGCATCTCGCACGAGGAGCTTGAAGCGCTCATGCGCGGATACGGGTGGGACCCGTATTTCGTGGAAGGCGACGATCCCGCGACGATGCATCAACTGATGGCATCGTCGCTCGACGCGGCGATCGAAACGATACGGAAGATCCAGGAGCATGCGCGGAAGAAGCAGGATCCGTCGCGCCCGCGCTGGCCGATGATCGTGTTCAACTCGCCGAAGGGATGGACGGGGCCGAAGAAGGTGGACGGCGTGGAGATCGAGGGAACGTTCCATGCGCATCAGGTGCCGCTCATGGTCTCCGAGAACGATCCGCCGGATCATCTCAAAGTATTGGAACAGTGGCTCAGGAGCTATCGGCCGGAAGAGCTTTTTGATGCGCATGGCACTTTGAAGCCGGAGCTCCAGGAGCTCGCGCCGAAGGGCGTGCGAAGGATGGGGGCCAACCCGCGCGCGAACGGCGGCACGCTGATGAGGAGCCTTGCCATGCCGGATTTCCGCGATTATGCGGTGAAGGTTCCGGCGCCCACCGAGGCGGTCGCCGGCAATGTGCATGTGCTCGGTCCGTTTCTCCGCGACATCATAACGATGAACGAAAAGGAGCGGAATTTCCGCATCTTCAGTCCCGATGAAACGATCTCGAACCGGCTCGAGGCCGTGTTCGAAGTGACGAAGCGCCAGTGGGACGCGGCCACGAAGCCGAACGACGAATTCCTCGCGCCGCAGGGGCGGGTCATGGAGATGCTCTCCGAGCATCAGTGCGAAGGATGGCTTGAAGGGTATCTGCTTACCGGACGCCACGGCCTCTTCCATAGCTATGAGGCGTTCATCCGCATCGTCGATTCGATGTTCACCCAGCACGCGAAGTGGATGAAGATGGCGGATGAGCTCCCGTGGCGCGAGAAGATCCCCTCGCTCAACTATCTCCTTACCTCCCATGTATGGCGCCAGGATCACAACGGGTTCACGCATCAGGACCCGGGATTCATCGATCATGTGGTCAACAAAAAGGCGGAGATGGTGCGCGTCTACCTCCCTCCCGACGGGAACTGCCTCCTTTCCGTGATGGACCACTGCCTGCGGACCACGAACTATATCAATGTGGTTGTCGCGGGAAAGCACGACAGCGTACAGTGGCTCACCATCGATCAAGCGGTCACGCATTGCACCGAAGGCATCGGCATATGGCAGTGGGCCAGCAACGATCAGGACGGCGAGCCCGACGTCGTGATGACCTGCGCCGGCGACGTGCCGACGCTCGAAACGCTCGCCGCCGTCTCCCTCCTTCGCAAGGCGATCCCCGAGCTCAGGATCCGCGTGGTGAACGTCGTGGACCTCATGCGCCTCGAGCCGGCGGGAGAGCATCCGCACGGCCTTTCGGACACCGATTACGATACGCTGTTCACCAAAGACAAGCACATCATCTTTGCGTTCCACGGCTATCCGTGGCTCATTCACCGGCTGACGTACCATCGTGCGAACCAGAACCTCCATGTGCGCGGCTACAAGGAGGAGGGAACGATCACCACGCCGTTCGATATGGCGGTGCGGAACGATCTCGACCGTTTCCATCTTGCCATGGATGTGATCGACCGCCTGCCGCAGACGGGGAGCAAAGGCGCGTATCTCAAGCAGCAGCTCCAGGACAAGCTCATCGAACACACGCACTACATCAACGAGCACGGCATCGATCTGCCGGAGGTGCGGGAGTGGAAGTGGGACCTCTGATATGGTAGAGTGTCATCCGTAATGGCAAAGCTTTCCATCGGCATCGTCGGTCTGCCGAATGTCGGTAAGTCGACGCTCTTCAAGGCGCTCACCCGGCAGGACATCACCGTCGCCAACTATCCGTTCGCGACGATCGACCCGAACGTGGGCGTGGTGACCGTGCCCGACGAGCGCGTCGATGCGCTCGCGGCGCTTTCGCAGTCGAAGAAGAAGATCCCTGCGGTCGTGGAATTCTACGATATCGCGGGTCTCGTGAAGGGCGCGAACAAGGGCGAGGGCCTCGGCAACCAGTTTCTCTCCCATATCCGCGAGACGCAGGCGGTGGCGATCGTACTCCGCGCATTCGCCGATCCGGAGATCATCCATGTGGAGAACTCGGTGGACCCGGTGCGCGACAGGGAGATCATCAACACCGAGCTTATCCTGAAGGACCTCGAAACGGTGGATAAGCGGCTTGCGCGGCTCGAATCCGAGGTTCGTTCCGGCAAAAAAGAGGCGCTCGCCGACAAGGATCTCGTGACGAAGCTCAAGGTGCTGCTCGAGAAGGGGACGTTGCCCGTGACCGATGCCGCGCTCGCCGAGGAGGTCGCGTTGAACGAGCGCCTGGCGGACCTCAATCTGCTTACCCTCAAGCGCCAGCTGTATCTTATCAATGGTACCCCGGATGACGTGCCGCAGGATCTCGTCGATGCGATCCGCGCGGATGGCGCGGACTATCTGACCGTGGACCTTGCGGACGACGCATCGGCCGCGGCAGGGGTCCCGGCGCTCATCAAAAAGGCGTACGCGGTGCTCGATCTCGCGAGTTTCTTTACGACGGGCGAGGATGAGACGCGCGCGTGGACGATCGTACGCGGCACGAAGGCGCCGCAGGCCGCAGGCGTGATCCATACCGATTTCGAAAAGAAATTCATCCGCCTCGAAGTGATCGAGTGCTCGAAACTTCTCGAAGCGGGGGGCTGGAGCAAGGCGAAACAGAAGGGATGGCTTCGCCTCGAGGGCAAGGAGTACGAGGTGAAGGACGGCGACGTGCTCGAGGTGCGGCACGGCTAGCGATACTCATGGAGGTCTTCCTCCATGTCATGCCACGCGGCATCGTGCCCGCCGGTTGAAAACGGCGCGTAGGTTCATTAAGATAATCAAGACCGTTGCCCCTATAGCTCAGCCGGTAGAGCAGCTCCCTTTTAAGGAGATGGTCCCAGGTTCGAATCCTGGTGGGGGCACACACCGAAGAACCCCTCTGAAAAGGACGGCGTCAAACGCTTCTGAGCGTGCGCCTTGGCTCTCGCCGCCTTCGCGGTGCATGGTCCTCGCGAGGAGCCCTGTGGTAAAATAGGGATTATGGAGCCTACGCCAATTTTTGCATCGCCCGCACCCTCGCTGCCTCCGGAGCCTTCGGCCGCCGTCTCCGCGCAGGGCGCGGTGCCGGTGTGCCCGCAGTGCCATCTGCCCGTGCGGCCCGAATATTATTTCTGCCCCAATTGCGGCGCGAACCTTCGCGTGCCTCCGCTTTCGACCTCGCCGCTCACGCAGATACTCATCTATCTTTTCAGCGCGGTCCTACCGTGGATCGCGTATCTCGCGATCACGAAATGGCCTGGGGTGAAGTATATACGCTCAGGCGATCCGCAGGCGCGGGCGATCGGATGGATAGCGCTCATCGTGCTCGTGGTGTCATCGGTGATCGCGTTCTGGCTGACCTTCGCATGGATCAATGACCAGCTTACGGCGGCGCTCAATCAGGTAGGGGGCGTAAATGCGGGACTCGGATCGTTCTGATATGCGCATGCGACGGGGGGTGAGGTATATGATCGGCATCGATGAGGTGGGGCGGGGAGCGCTCGCGGGGCCTGTGGTCGTGGCGGCCGTGCTCGTACCCGCGCGGCGTGCCGCGTGGCTGACCGCGGCGGAGAGGCGTGCGGGAGCACTGAGGGATTCCAAAAAACTCACGCCGGCGGCGCGCACACGGTGGAACGCCCACTTCCTCGCTTCCGCGGAAATCGGCGTTGCGGTGGCGCGCGTATACCCGCACGGGATCGACCGCATCAATATCTCGCAGGCGGCCAATCGGGCCGCCGCCCGGGCGCTTGCGCGGCTTGCGGCGACATACGCCCTTGACCTCGGGCGCGTGGAGGTGGTGCTCGACGGGGGATTGTTCGTCGGGGGGCGCGCGGCGCAGGCGCGGCGGGTCCCGCGCGCGCGGACCGTGGTGAAGGCCGATGAGACGGTGCCCGCCGTGGCGGCGGCGTCGATCGTCGCCAAGGTGGCGCGCGATCGCTACATGACGCGTCTCGCGCACCGCTGGCCCGCATACGGATTTGAGATCCATAAGGGGTATGGCACGGCGGCGCACCGCGCGGCGCTCGCGCAGACCGGTCCGTGTGCCGCGCATCGATTGACTTTTCTCCGCCGAGCACCTATAGTGGAGAGTAAGAAAACGTCATCCAATTCCTCATATAATCTTTAAATTCTCTTCCCATGGCAGGCGTACCTATTAAGCATCATACGAAAGGAAAGACCGGACGGCGCCGTTCGCATCTTGCGATGAAGAAGCAGCGCCTGCTCGTGTGCCCCCACTGCGGCGCACCGAAGCTCGCCCATCGGGCATGCCCTCAGTGCGGCAAGAGTGCCGCCCGCGCCAAGAAGTAAGGCGGAATGCGTTGGAGCGGTGGCAGCAGTGGTCGATCGGGTCGAATGCGGTAATGACGGTCACATAAGTTCTTTCCAACGATGGCAACACGGCATTTGATCAGGACGGTGATCCTCCAATCGCTTTACGAGTGGGATTTTTACCATAGGCAGAAGGACATCACCGAGATCCTGGAGCGGAATATGCAGGAATTCGCACCCGGCGTCGACGAGCCCGAGTTCGGGTGGAAGATCCTCCAGGGCATCGCCGCGCACCTCAAGGAGATCGACGACACCATGCGCCGCGCCGCGCCGGAATGGCCCATCGAAAAGATCGCGGTCATCGACCGGAACATTCTCCGTATCGGTCTCTACGAGCTCATGTATGCGGACCCCGACGAGGTGCCGCCGAAGGTGGCCATCAACGAGGCTATCGAGCTTGCCAAAAATTATGGCGGGCCGAATGCAGCCCGTTTCGTGAATGGCGTGCTCGGATCCGTCTATCGCGACATGGCTGCGCGCCGCGCGGAAGCGAAACAGCAGGAATCGCCGAAGTAATGACCATGGCATCGGATGCGCTCGAAAGGAATATCGGCATAACGTTCAATAATAACGACCTCCTCACGGAGGCGCTTACGCATCGTTCCTATCTCAACGAATATCCCAAGTGGTCATTGCCGCACAATGAGCGGCTTGAATATCTTGGCGACGCAGTGCTCGAACTTATGGTGAGCGAGGAGCTCTTCAAGAAATTCCCTTCGCAGCCGGAAGGCCGCCTTACCGTACTTCGCGCGGCGCTCGTGAACTATCAGATCCTCGCGAAGGTTGCGGAACGGATCGGGCTTCAGGAGTTCATTATGATGTCCCGCGGGGAACGGAAGGACACCGGAAAGGCGCGCGAGGTGATCCTCGCGAACGCCATGGAGGCCCTCATTGGCGCGATCTATCTCGATCAGGGCTTCGCGGTGGCGAAGAAGTTCATCGATGCCTATGTCATGGTGAATCTCGACGAAGTGCTGAAGACCAAGAGCTATAAGGACGCGAAGAGCGAACTTCAGGAGGTGATCCAGGAACGCCTCAAGCTTACGCCGACGTACGACGTCGTGGCCGAAGAAGGTCCCGCGCACAAGCGCATGTTCACCATGGGCGTGTATTTCGGCACGACGCTGATCGCGACCGGGGAGGGGACCTCCAAGCAGGAGGCCGAGGCCGACGCGGCGAAGAACGCCCTCAAGCGCTACACGCAATCGAAGTAATCCCCATGTCCCATTTTTTAAAAACGCTGGAGCTGAACGGGTTCAAATCGTTCGCGGGAAGGACCATCCTTGAATTCCCTGCGGGGATCGTGGCGGTCGTGGGACCGAACGGCTCCGGGAAATCGAACATCGTGGACGCCATCCGCTGGCTCCTCGGCGAACGCGACGCAAAAAATCTTCGCGGCGGCAAGGGGGAGGACCTTATCTTCGCCGGCACGCAGAAGCGTCCGCGCGTGGGCGTGGCGCAGGCGTCGCTCCGTTTCGAGAACAAGAACAAATTCTTCCCGGTTGACTTCGAGGAGGTCGTGGTGTCGCGCGAGATACGGCGGGACGGCCAGAGCAAATATTACCTTAATAAATCGGAGATCCTCCTGCGGGACCTCATCGATTTTTTTGCGCGCGTCCGCCTCGGTTCGCGGGGCATGGTCATTATCGGCCAGGGCGACAGTGATATGTTCATCCGCGCGACGCCCCTTGAACGGCGTGAAATGATCGAGGAGATCCTCGGACTCCGCGAATACCAGTTGAAGAAGGCCGACGCCGAGCGCCGCCTCAAGAACAGCAGGATCAATCTTGCGCAGGTGACCGCGCTCATTGAGGAGATCGTGCCGCATCTCCGTTCCCTCAAACGACAGACGGGCCGCTGGGAGCGCCGCGGTGCGCTCGAGGAAGAGCTCCGTGCGCTCGAGCAATCGTTCTTCGGATGGCAGCTCGCCGAACTTCGCGCGAAGCGCGCGGATGTCGACGCCCGCATTGCGGGGCATCAGCGGCAGTTCGAGGCATTGGCGAAAGAGAAGACCGCGGCTACCACGCGGCAGACCGCCGTGGAAGAGAGCCAGCCCGAGGAGCGGAAGCGGCTTGCCGCGGTGAAGGAAGAGATCGCGAAGCTCATGACCTCGCGCGACCGTCTTCAGAAGGACCTTGGCAGGATCGAGGCGCAGATCGAGATGGCGAAGCGCGCGCCAGTCGCCGGTCCGGGAGGGGCTTCATCGGCCGCCGCGCGCGAGCGTACGGAACACTTGCTCGACGTCATTCGGAAGGTAAAAGAGGAGCTCGAGTCCGCGCTCGATGAAGAGCCGCTCGGCGTGCTTGCCGCGGTGGAGAATGCACTCGAGGAACTTCGTTTTGCGCTTGAAGAGGGAGGAGAGGCGTCCCGTGAGGAAGCGCGCCCCGAGACGCAAGCGCAGCGCGCCATACCGGAGGCGCTCCTCGCGGACCTTGACCGCGCATCGCGTGACGTCGCCGCGCTCGAAAAGGACATCACCGCGCTTCGCGAAAAGGAACGCGCGCTCGAAGACGCGCAGGAAGGGTTTTACGCGGCGTTCAAGGCGGCAGTGGGGGATGTACAGCAGGCCCAGGCCACGATCGACCTTTGGGAAAAGACGAATCGCGAGCTGCTCCTCGAAAAGGAGCGGATCGAGATGCGTCACGGCGACGTGCTCCATCAGATCGATCAGGCGGGCCGCCGTGTCGAAGAGTTCCGCGAAGCGGCGGGAGCGGGAATCGCGCGGCCTGATGACCTCGATGACACGGAGCGGCGTATGTTCCGCCTCCGCGGCGATCTCGCGAGCATCGGGGAGGTCGACGAGGCGCTCATGAAGGAGGCGCAGGATACCGAAACGCGCTACGAGTATCTCCAGAAGGAATCGGAGGACCTCACGAAGGCGATCGAGGACCTCACGACCCTGCTCCAGGAGCTCACCGGCAAGATCGCGGGAGAGTTCGAGAAATCCCTCGGAAAGATCAATGCCGAGTTCGAAAAATTCTTCGCGCTCATGTTCGGCGGCGGATCGGCGCGACTGAAAGTGATCAGGAAGGACGAAGGGATCAAGGTGTCCGACGGTGAGGAGGATGAAAACGACGGCGAAAAAGGAACCGATCAAGACGCGGTCACGGCCGAAGAAGGACCCGACCGCCCTCAGGGGATCGAGATCGACGTCAAACTTCCGCGGAAGAAGATCACCTCGCTCGACATGCTGTCCGGAGGCGAACGTTCGCTGGTCGGCATTGCGGCGCTCTTCGCGATGGTATCCGTATCGCCACCGCCCTTCCTCGTGCTCGACGAGATCGACGCCCCGCTCGACGAGCGCAATGCGCGCCGTTTCGGCGGGATGCTCAAGGAATTCTCGAAGCATACGCAGTTCATCGTCGTCACCCATAACCGCGCGACGATGGAGGCCGCCGATATCCTCTACGGCGTGACGCTTGCCGAGGACGGCACGTCGAAGGTGGTGTCGCTCAAGTTCGAATCCGAGAAGGCGGAGGGAGCAGCAACAGCGGCAGGGTAGGGAACTTTACCAGAGCGCCCGTTTCGAGTATCATTTCCTAGTGCTTTTCGGGACCGCGGACCGACCCTGCGGGCAGGGGAGCGCGGAATTTTTCCAAGCAGGTTTTGCTCCCATAGCATGGGCCCATAGTAAAGTGGTATTACGCCGCATTCGCATTGCGGAGGCGGGAGTTCGATTCTCCCTGGGTCCACAACGTAGCGGGTTTGCTATAATAAAAGAAAAAGGTCGAATGCTATTTCGGTCATAATGTTCATACCATTTTCTATGGCAGTACAAAGTTGGACGCAGGTAGTGGTGGGGTCGTTTGCGGCCCTGTGGGTGGAGTTTATGGCGTATGTGCCGCGCATCATCGGCGCGCTCATCGTGCTCATCATCGGCCTTATCGTGGCCGCGGGGCTCGATGCTCTCGTCGAAAGGATTTTCGAATCGATGAAGCTCGACGCGTTTCTTGAAAAGATCGGACTCAAGCCGATCTTCGAGCGTGCGGGGCTCCGCATCCGCGGCGCGTATTTCCTGGGCAAGCTCGTGTATTGGTTCGTGGTGCTCGGGTTCCTGCTCGCGATTGCGGACACCCTCGGATTGTATGCGCTTTCGGGATTCCTGACGTCGGTCGTGGATTACATTCCGAACGTCATTGCGGCGGTGCTCATCCTCCTTGTGGCATTCGTGGTCGGACACTTCCTGCGGCGCATCGTCACCGCATCGGTGCTCTCCGCGAAGCTCCATGGCGCGCACTTCCTCGGAACGTTCACGTGGTGGATCGTCGTCGTCTTCGGGTTCCTCGCGGCGCTTTCGCAGCTCGACATCGCCAGCCAGATCGTGCAGACGATCGTGACCGGCTTCATCGCGATGCTCGCGCTCGCGGGTGGCCTCGCGTTCGGACTTGGCGGACGGGACTATGCCCACCATATGCTCGATAAGCTGAAAGATAGGACGGAACCCCACTAAGGAGAAGATATCCTCGTCCATACAGTACAAAAGGGGCCGCATGCGGCCCCTTTTGTACTGCAGCAGGATTGCGCTGCGCGCAATCCATGATATATAGTGGAAAAT
>JAKABL010000065.1 GCA_021801885.1 bacterium | reverse complement strand
CTCCCTCTACAAGCAGAACAACATCTCCGTGGGCGAGGGCGTGACGGCGGCGCTCAACGTCTACGACAAAGTAAAGCTCGCATAGCGTTCTTCCCGTACGCCATGGGCGCGGGTCCGCCCGCGCGCAATGCGCACTACGGCGGCCGGTGAGGTCGATATGCAGAGGGCGGACCGCGCTTGACGGGGCGGTCGTTTGCCCTATAATTCCTATTGGCACTCTAAGGTCGGAAGTGCCAATTTCATTAACTAACCTTATAGAACGCAACGCAGTATGAACATAAAACCATTATCGGATCACGTGCTTCTTCAGGCGGTCGAGGAGGAAAAGACCACGAAGGGCGGCATTGTGCTCCCCGAAACCGCGGAGAAGGAGCGGCCCGTGAAGGCCACGGTGGTCGCCGTGGGTCCGGGTAAGCGGAATGAGCAGGGAGACCTCGTGCCCATGGGCGTGAAGGCGGGCGACGTGGTGCTCTTCAAGAAATACGGTCCGGACGAGTTCGAGCTCGACGGCACGAAGTATCTCGTGGGCGACGAGGATGACATCCTCGCAGTGATCGAACAGTAAGCCGCAAGGTCGAACGCTATTTCAATCGTAATATCCATAGTACATACCGACATCATGGCAAAGAACATCAAATTCAACGAGGATGCGCGCGCATCGATCAAGCGCGGCATCGACAAGCTTGCGGACGCGGTCAAAGTGACGCTCGGCCCCCGCGGCCGCGCGGTCGTGATCGAAAAGGGCTACGGCGCCCCGCAGGTGACCTTCGACGGCGTGACCGTCGCGAAGGAGATCGAGCTTGAGGACAAATGGGAGAATCTCGGCGCGGAGTTCATCAAGCAGGCGGCCGACAAGACGAACGACGGCGCGGGCGACGGCACGACGACGTCGACGGTGCTTGCGCACGCGATGATCGACGAGGGCGAGAAAGTGATCCGTGAGAAGGGATTCAACGTGATCCAGCTTTCGGAGGAGCTCAAGAAGGCGAGCGAGGCGGTCGTCGGCGCGCTCGAGAAGCAGCGCGAGATGATCAACGACAACAAGAAGATCAAGGAGGTGGCGACGCTCTCCGCGAAGGACGAGGAGGTCGGCGGCCTCATTGCGACGGTGATGGAGAAGGTCGGCAAGGAAGGCGTGGTGACCGTGGAGGATTCCAACACGATCGGCAATTCGTACGAGATGGTCGAAGGCATGCAGTTCGACCGCGGGTACGTCTCGCAGTACATGGTGACGAATGCCGACAAGATGGAATCCGTGATCGAGGAGCCCTACGTGCTCGTGACCGACAAGAAGATCTCGTCCATCCAGGAGATTTTGCCCTTGCTCGAGAAGATCGTGGCGAGCGGCAAGAAGGATCTTTTCATTGTCGCCGACGACCTCGAGGGCGAGGCGCTCACGACGCTCGTGCTGAACAAGCTGAAGGGCGTGTTCAACGTGCTCGCGGTGAAGGCGCCGGGCTTCGGCGACCGCAAGAAGGAAATGCTCCAGGACATCGCGATCGTGACGGGCGCCACGCTCATCACGGAAGAGCTCGGCAAGAAGTTCGACACCGCGGAGGTCGAGGACCTTGGCCGCGCGCATCGGGTGGTGTCCACGAAGGACGCAACGACGATCGTCGGCGGCAAGGGCGAGAAGAAGGACATCGACGAGCGCGTGGCGCAGATCAAGGCGCTCATCAAGAAGAGCGACTCCGAATTCGACAAAGAGAAGCTCCAGGAGCGGCTCGGCAAGCTCTCGGGCGGCGTGGCCGTCATCCGAGTGGGTGCGCCGACGGAGTCCGCGCAGAAGGAGCTCAAACAGCGCGTGGACGACGCGGTCGCCGCGACGCGCGCCGCGATGGAGGAGGGCATCGTGCCGGGCGGCGGCATCGCGCTCTTCAACGCCAACCTCGAGCTCTTCGCCAAGAAGGACGACGAGGGAAGGACGGTGAAGGCCGCGGCCGTGTCGATCCTTCGCCGCGCGCTCGAGGCGCCCATCCGCGCCATCGTCGAGAACAGCGGCGAGTCGCCGGAGCGCGTCATTGACGAGCTTTCGAAGCGCGGCAATGAGCATTGGCAGGGCTTCAATGCCCTTACGAACAAGATGGTGAACGACCTTCGCGAGGACGGCATCATCGATCCGCTCAAGGTCACCCGCGCCGCGTTCACGAACGCGGTGTCGGTCGCGGCGAACTATCTCACGATCGGTGCCGCGGTCACGAACATTCCCGAAAAGAAGGAGGGCGGCGGCATGCCGGGCGGCATGGGCGGCGGCATGGGAATGGGGGACTACTAACGGCCCGCACGTAAGGAAAAGAGAGAGGCGGCAGGCGGGGCCCAAGAGGCCCCGCCTGCCGCACGGAACCCCTCCCTAGACGCGTATAATAATCGCAGTATAATTCTCACATATCATCATGATCGCGCTTTGGATACTTATCGCCATCGTCGTTATTGCCGGCATATGGCTTATTGCGGCGTATAACGGGCTTGTGCGGACCCGCCAGCGGACGCAGGAGGCCTATTCCGATATCGATGTGCAGCTCAAGCGGCGTTACGATCTCATTCCGAACCTGATCTCGACCGTGCAGGGCTACGCCTCGCACGAAAAGACGGTCTTCGAGGATGTGACGAAGGCGCGCGCAAGCGCCATGCAGGCGACCGGCACTCCCGACAAGGTTGCCGCCGAAAATCAGCTCTCGCAGACGCTCCGCTCCCTCTTTGCGGTCGCGGAGAACTATCCCGACCTCAAGGCGAACCAGAACTTCCTTCAGCTTCAGGCCGAGCTCACCGATACGGAAGACAAGATCCAGGCGGCGCGCCGCTTCTATAACGGCATGGTCCGCGATCTGAACACCCGCATCCAGGTCTTCCCCACGAACATGTTTGCAAACGCCATGGGCTTCACGAAGATGGAGTTCTTCGGCAACGACATGACCGAGGCGGAGCGCCAGCCGGTTCCCGTCAAGTTCTAAATGGCCACTATCTATCAGTACCAGTCCGCCAATGTGCGGCGCA
>JAKABL010000064.1 GCA_021801885.1 bacterium | reverse complement strand
AGGGGGATGAGGTGTCCATGAGGTCAATGATAGGGCAACTATCGCGATATTTCAAATAAAAACGGCCTTGTACAAGGCCGTTCGTGGTTAAGAGGATTGCGGCTCACTCCGCGCTACGCCCCTCTCAAGGGGATTCTGTGCCTTGGGTGGAGGTTCCGCGCCCGTTCGACGAGGTACAGCACAAAGCTTTCGAGTGCGAGTTCCTTTTGTATCTCACTGAGCGGCATAAGGTCCTGCCTGATTTTCGCGATGACCGTGTCGAGCGCGTCCGACTCCGTGCTTCTCCCGAGATATCCCGAGAACGCGCCTGCGAACATCGGCCTCAGGATGTCTTCCATTTGGATCCTTGCGCTGAGCGTCCAGCAGAAGCGGCGATGATTCTCGATGCGTTCGAGCGCGTGGGTGACGTAGTTTCCCCAGCGCACCACAAGTGACTCCGGCATGGGTTTTCCCTCCTTTGCATGCTGCCAGGAAGTGTAGCAGGGGCGCCTGCCGCGCGCAACATTTGCCCTATTGCGTCTTGTGGCGTTTCACGAAGAGCCATGAGCCGATCGTGCTGAGCGCCGCGACGAGGACGATGCCCGCGGCGAGCCATTGGTCGGCATGGGGGAATGCGGCACCGAGCCAATATCCGGCGGCCGCCATCGCGGGAACCCACAGGAGGGCGCCGATGATGTTATAGGCGAGAAAGCGGGCATAGCGCATGTTGCCCACGCCGGCGAATGCGGGGGCGAGCGTGCGGATGAATGGCAGGAAGCGGGCAATGACCACGGTCTTAGGGCCGTAGTGCGCGAAGAACTCGCGTGCACGCACGATATGCTCCCTTTTGAACAGGCGCGATCCCTCCTTTACGAACACGCGTGGCCCATACTTTTTCCCGAATGCGTATTCCACGCTGTCCGCCGTAACGGCGGCGATGAAAGAGATGAGAAGAACGGCCCCAATATTGAAATAGCCTGCCGCAGCGAGGATCGCCGCGGTAAAGATGAGCGTTTCCCCGCCGGGGAGGATGAGTCCGATGAGAAGGCCCGTTTCGGCAAATACGCCCACGAAGAGGCCGACGTAGCCGGCCGCAAGCAAGAAGGAGGTAAGGTCGAAGTGGAAGAACGATATCAACGATATCAACGAGGTCATCGTCAGAACGTTCCTTCGTCGCCCTCGTTGAGCGGCGTGAATGCGATGCCTGCATCCTTAAGGATCTGTCCGGGGAGCGAGTGGATGAGGCCCCGGGTCTCCTTGGTGATCATGGCCTCATGGACGGGGAACGCCTTTTTGGGGTTCACGGCGAGCGCGTAGCGGATGGCGTCCGGCAATCGGCACCAAGGACCCGCCACGGGGAGCGCGAGCGTCTCCACGGGGATCTCCGGGGTGAAGAACGCGTCACCGGGAACGAGAAGCGAATCCGCGACCATATAGGCCGTGTTCTGTACCATGCCCCATTCGCCGTAGATCTCCTCGTGCCTACAGTCGAATGCCTTGAAGGAGATCCCTTTGACCTCCACCGTGCCGCGTCCTTCGGCGAGCGTAAAGGGGATGCCAGCGGCCTCGAGCTGCTTCCCGGCACTGCCGTTCGTGACGACGACCGCCTCGGGGTTGCCCTTGATGAGCGCCTGCACGGAGGGGATGTGGAGATGGTCCTGATGTTCGTGGGTGATGAGGATCGCGTCGATGCCGGTCAGTGCGTCCTGTGCGTGCGAGAACATGCCGGGGTCGGTGACGATCTTCTTTCCGTCGATATCGATCACGAGGCAGCAGTGGCCGATCTTCTTGATATGCATGGGGGTGGGATGTGATAGCGGGTTATGTTATGCGTGCGTACGGTCGCTTCCGAATGCGTGGCCGGGTTTCCAGGGGACGCCGATCCAGGGGAGGAGCCACCGGTCGAGGCCGAGCCATCCCGCGCTCCGCCAGGCAAGGATGAGGAAGAGTTCGATCGTGAAAAGGAGGGGATTCGTGCTCACGGTGCCGGCGAAGAGGTAATTGAGGTTCATGAAGGCGCCCGCGAACGCGGCGATGCCGGTGAATGCGCCGAGCATGAGGGCGATACCCACGGCGCATTCACCGATCGCCACCATATTGGCGAATATCACCGCATGGGGCACTACGACGTGCGCGAGAAACCATCCGTACCATGCGGAGACATCCGGATGGGCGCCGCTCACTTTTGCGAGCGATCCTGCAAGAAATCCTTTGAGTGGGGCCCCTGCCTGGGCGCCTATCCAGCCGCCGCCCGTCACTTTCTCCCATCCTGCCGAGAGCCATTCATAGCCCACATACACGCGGGCCACGAACCACAGCCATCCAAGGCGGCTGTCCGCGAAAAGGAACTTCGAGATCCGCGGTTCGGGGATCTCGACCGCATAATTACCGGAAGGATTCATAATTCCATTATAGCAAAAATGCCCTTGCGGGAAAGGGCATTTCGCGTACGGCGATGGCTTCGCCCGTGGTGTGCGCGACGACGGCGTCGCGCTTCGCCCGCGCGGCCGCTCACAGAATGAGCATGCCGTCCCCGAAGGAATAGAAGCGGAATCGTTCGCGAACCGCCATCTCATAGAGCGAGATGATGTCCCGCGCCGCGCCCTTGTGGCGGAGGAAGGCTTCCACGAGCATCATGAGCGATGTGCCCGGAAGATGGAAGTTCGTGATCATCGCATCCGCGATCCTGAACTGATAGGGCGGACGGATGAAGATCGCGGTCGTGCCCTCGATCGCGGTCGTGCCCGGTGCGAGAAGCGCGGCTGCCTGCGATTCAAGCGTGCGAATGACGGTGGTGCCTACGGCGACCACGGGATGTCCCGCTTCTTTTTCTTTCCTGATCCGTGCGCGTGACAGTCCCGGAATGGAAAGATATTCGGTGTGGAGGGTGCCGCGGCGGAGATTCTCTTCGTTCACCGGAGCAAACGTTCCCATGCCGACGTGGAGGGTGACGAACGTTTTGGGAAAACCGCGCGCATCGAGTCGTTTGAGGAGGCGTTCGGTGAAATGGAGCGATGCGGTCGGCGCCGCGACCG
>JAKABL010000063.1 GCA_021801885.1 bacterium | reverse complement strand
TCACGGTCCCGGCGATAATTGTTGATATCAATGAAAATCGCCTCCTGCTTGCGCCGCCTTGCGACCATCTGCGCAAGATGGTTCATCGCGTCAACTATTGCGGGGAGGTTTTCTTTGAGGAGCGCCTGGTCCTCATAAATAAAGACTGAGCCTCGTTTTTCATCCTCCTTCACCTCCACGCGATAATCGCGGAAGCCGATGAGAGCGAGCGTGTGCGTGATGAACGTTTCCCAGCTTTCCATGGCGATAACTATCGCATAGGACACCGCAAAAATCAAGCAATGAGATGCGTGACCCGCACGCACCCGCCCTTGCCGTATGTCCGATTTTTAATTGCCGTACTTTGTCCGAAGATGCTTGTTCACGAAGTACTGCTGGATGACGGAGAACACCGAGGAGGTGAGCCAATAGAGCGCCACTGCGGCGGGGAGCGCATAGAAGATGAGAAGGGTCATAAGCGGGGCAATGAACGACATCTGCTGCGCGATTTTCTGTGCTTGCGATGTCTGCCCATCAGGAGACTTCCATATGGCAATGCGTGCCTGCAAGAACTGTGCAAGCGCCGCGAAGGCAAGGATGATCCAATCAGGTTTACTGAGGTTGATGACCCCTAAAAATAAAGTGTTCACCGCGCCGGGGGTGTGAATAAAGGGATAGAGGTTCGCGGAGAGTTGGGCAGCGGTGATCCCCGAGCTTACCACCCAATAGAACGCGAGCATGATCGGAAGCTGGATAATGAGGAGTAAAAAGCTTGAAAATGGATTCACGCCATGTTCTTTATAAAGCGCCATAAGCGCCTCCGACTGTTTCTGCATATCTCCTTTGTGTTGCTCCTGTATCTTCTTTACGTGCGGCTGAATCCTCTGCATGAGCATCTGCTGCTTCGCTCCTTTGTGAAAAAAGGGATAAAGGATGAGCCGGACAAGGATAGTGGTGAGGATGATCGCAATACCAAGATCATGGAACGACGCTGCCTCATAGAACCACACAAGAATATTGAATATCGGGCGGTAAAAGATCTGGTTGTAAAGAAATCCCATGCTGATGATTATTATGATTGTGCGCGGGTCGCGGTCTCGCGGAGCACTTCCCATAAACGGCGCTTGGTGAGTTCTTTTGCTCCAGAAAAGAATATTACGAGCACGTCCATACCGGGAAGAATGATGTCCCGCAAAGCACCCCGGGCTTCTCGTTTAAGGAAATTTCTCTCTGTGGCGGTCTTTGCTGCCGATTTTCCGGCAACCACGCCCAATCTCCTGGATTCGCCTTTGTTTTTTTTTGTTTTTATTGAAAAATAGGGTGTCTTCGTGACGCCATACCGCCGCGCCGCGAATTCCTCCCGGGGAAGTCGTGAAATGCCGCGTATCACATTTTGACGACCTCCTGAAACCATAAAGGGAGCCGCTAGACGGTCAATTTGCGGCGACTCTTTGCGCGTCGGCGAGCGAGAATGCGCCGCCCCGAAGGGCTTTTTTGGCGGACAAGGAACCCATGGGTCCTTTTCCGCTTCTTTTTCTTCGGCTGATAGGTGGTCGACATGGCTTTGATACTACCACATTATAAAGGAAAAGCAACTTAAAAAGGTTATGCACACATAATGCACATCTTTATAACTTTTATTGTTTTGACTTGTGAAAAAGAAGGGAAGATAATGAATCACACGAACGGCACGCGGTCGTGGATAAACACTATCTTCACTATTCACTATGGACCCTCAACAGATGTGGCAATCGGCATTGGGAGAAATGCAGATTCAGCTTTCGAG
Source organism: bacterium (assembly GCA_021801885.1). GTDB lineage: Bacteria > Patescibacteriota > Minisyncoccia > UBA6257 > 2-01-FULL-56-20 > JAKAGE01. Next base: position 1,384 of record JAKABL010000063.1, on the reverse strand, counting down.
GGCGAACTTTGCCACATGGTTGAAGAATAGCCGTCTTGTTGAGAAAAAAGATGACACGATGGTAGTCGCACTTCCTAATAATTTCACGAAAACATGGGTTGAAAATAAATATCAAAAGCATCTTCTTGGTATTATTAGGAATTTTGACGGGTCCGTCCGTAAAATCGAGTTCGTGGTAGGAGGAAAATATTTCACCCCCGTCGAAGAACGCCCCGCACAAGAAGCGGGGGGTATTGATCTTGATTTTAAAACCGACCCGGAAACGGGCCTCAACCCCAAATATCGCCTTTCCTCTTTTGTGGTCGGCCCATCCAACGAACTTGCATTTGCCGCTGCGACCGCAATCACTGAGGCGGTAGGAAAAAAGTATAATCCATTCTTTGTATACGGCGGTGTGGGTCTTGGGAAGACCCATCTCGTTCAAGGGATTGGAAATGAGGTGTTGATGAAATATAAGGGCCGCTTGAAACCGAAATATGTTTCATCGGAACAATATACCCGCGACATCGTCTGGGGTCTTCGTAATGATCGCATTGAAAGCATCAAGAAGAAATATCGCGATGTGGATGTTTTGATTATTGATGACATCCAATTTATCGGCGGAAAGGAAAAGACAGAAGAAGAATTCTTCCACACATTCAATGCTCTTTATGAAAATAATAAGCAGATCATTATCTCTTCCGACCGGCCACCACAATCACTTCCCGTCCTCGAAGACCGCCTTCGATCGCGTTTTGAGGGAGGATTGATCGCGGATATAAGCTATCCGGAGTTTGAAATGCGAGTGGCGATCATAAAGAGTAAATTGGATGAAATGAACCGCTCTTTGAGCGATGCGGTGGTCGCACTCATCGCAAAGCGCCTCAGGAAGAATATCCGCGAGCTGGAAGGGGTATTAAAGAAGATAATCTTCCTTCAAGAAAGGAAACAAACTGAAGTCACTGAAAAAATGGCTGAGGAAATCATTGATAAGGCCACAAAAAGCAACACCAAACACGTCAATGATACGCAGATTATTAAGGCAGTCGCGGATTTCTTCAACCTCACCGTGGAAGATATTGTGAGCCATACCCGCCGAAAGGAAATTGTTGAGCCACGCCAAATCGCCATCTATCTTCTTCGGGATATCTCCGATCTTTCCTATCCATATATTGGGGAGAAGTTGGGGAGGGATCATACTACCGCGATCCACTCTTACGAGAAAATAAGTCATGAGATAAACAAAGATCCAGGACTTAATCAGAAGATATTAATGATTAAAGACCTTATTTTCAAGAATTAACACCCACCCTCTCCACAATGAAAATTACCAGATACAATGGATATATAAGGTTTTTAAAAAGTTTTCCCCAGAGTCCACAGGACTAATAACAATATCAGTAAA
>JAKABL010000062.1 GCA_021801885.1 bacterium | reverse complement strand
GATCTCGCCTCGCGAAGGTGCCCTTTATGCCGTTCATACGCCACGCCCTGCGCCGCGCGGCCTCGGTGTGCGTATCGAACCATGCGATCATCGCACACTCTCCCGAATTGCAGAGGAAGGGGATCGCGGAAAAGTGCCGCGTGGTCTATTTCGGCATCGACCCCGCGCGGTTCCGGGAGACCCCGGCGATCGCGGCGCGCGCGGAGGCGGTGCGGAAGGAATACGGCGCGCCGCTCATTCTCGCGGTGGGGCGACTCATTTATTACAAAGGATTTCTGTATCTCATTGCCGCCATGAAGGATGTGGCGGCACATCTCGTGATCGTGGGCAGCGGGCCGATGAAGGCGGCGCTTGCGCACGAGATCCGCGAACTGGGGATCGGGGACAGGGTGCACATTACGGGCCCTGTGGACGACCTTGTGCCGTACTATCACGCGTGCGATATCTTTGCGTTTCCTTCCACGGAATCGTCGGAGGTGTTCGGCATCGTGCAGCTCGAGGCGATGGCCTGCGGAAAGCCCGTAGTGAACACGGCGTTGCCGACGGGCGTGCCCGAGGTGAGCGTGGACGGCGTGACGGGGATCACCGTGCCGCCGCGGGATGCGCAGGCGCTCGCCGCCGCGCTGAACGTGCTGCTTTCGGATAAGGAAAAATATGGAAAGTTCTCGGCGCAGGCGCGCCGCGCGGTCGCGGAGCGGTTCACGAAGCGGAAGTTCGTCGAAGAGATGAAGGAGATCTTAAGGGACGCTTGACGGAGAGGGGCGGTTTGTTATGGTGAACATACATGAACGCCCCGAAAAAGAAACCGCAGGAAGGGAGCAGGACGATCGTTTACCAGGCAAAGTCTGGCGCGCTTGAGCTGCGTGGGGATAGGAAGCATACGACCATATGGGCCACGCAGGCGGAAATGGCGCGTATTTTCGATGTGAATCCCCAGGCCATCACAAAGCACCTCCGGAACATCTACCGCGAAAATGAATTGGCGAAGAAGGGAACTTGTTCCAAAATGGAACAAGTTCAATCCGAGGGGAATCGTGAAGTGAGGCGTACGGTGGAGATATATAATCTTGATGCCATGATCGCGGTAGGATACCGCATCAACTCATCGGTGGGGACGAGATTTCGCCAGTGGGCGACAAGGACGCTCCGTGAATATGTCACTAAGGGGTATGCGATCGATCGGAGGCGTGTCGCGCGGAATTACGGCGGGTTTATGGAGGCGGTCGCGCACATAAAAGAACTCCTCCCGTCAAGGGGAAGGGTGGATGCAGAAAGTGTGCTTGAACTCGTGAGCGCGTTCGCGGACACGTGGCTTTCGCTCGATGCATACGACAAAGGGTCGCTTCCGAAGGGGAGTGTCACGAAAAAGAAGGTCGCGCTCACTGCGGGGATGATAAAGAACGGCCTCGCGAAGTTCAGGGCGGCGCTTATGGGAAAAGGAGAGGCCACGGAGCAGTTCGGGGCGGAGCGCGAAAGGGGCGGCATCGAAGGGATCGTGGGAAACGTGATGCAGTCGTTCAGCGGCAGAGAGCTCTACGGCACCGTGGAGGAAAAGGCGGCGCACCTCCTTTATTTCATCGTGAAGAACCATCCCTTTGTGGACGGGAACAAGAGGAGCGGTGCATATGCGTTCGTGTGGTATCTCCGCCGCGCCGGCATCCTCGATACCGCGCGCATCACGCCGCCCGCGCTCACCGCCCTTACGCTGCTCGTGGCGGAAAGCGACCCGAAGGACAAGGAAAAGATGGTGGAGCTTGTGGCGTCGCTTATTGCGCGACCGTCGTCCCCGCGGGGGCGCCGGCGCCGCGCGCAAGGATCTCTTTGATCTCGCGGAGGAGCGGTTCGCGGAAGAGCCACAGTGCGCCGAAGTAGACGGCGGCGCTCAGTACCGTGTTCACGAGCACCTCTGCATGGAGGGCGAAGAGCGTCGCGGTGAATGCCATCATGATGATGCCGCCGGCCGCCACTTTTTTGAGCTTGGGCACGACGGAGAACGGATTGATGCGGTTCATTATGTGCCACAGGTACCAGTTGGAGATCACCTGCGCGCCGAGCGTGGCGAATGCGGAGCCCGTGATGCCGAAGCGGGGGATGAGGAAGAGGTCGAGCGCCACGTTCGCAATGCCCGCGATCGCGGAGGAGATGATGAGGCTCTTTTGATGGTCGTAGGCGAAGACCGCGGCGGCGATGACCGACGTGGGGAAGTCGAACATCATGCTCACCATGAGCACTTTGAGCGCGAGGCCGCCCGAGACGTAGGCCGCGCCGAAGACGAACGTCATCACCTGCGTGCCGAGGAGGACGCCGCCGAGGGCGAGCGGCACCGAGGAGAGGAAGATGAAGCCGAGCGTGCGTTCGAAGGCGGCGCGGAAGCGCGCGCGGTTGTCTTTGGCGAGCCGCGCGAAGGCGGGAAGCGTGGCCGCCTGGATGATGCCTGGAATGATGTATACGATCTGCACGATGCGGATGACGGCGCTGTAGATGCCCACCTGGGTGGCGTTTTGCATCCAACTGATGATGAGGATGTCGGTGTTCGTGAGGAGCACGCCGAGCGCGCCGATCACCGCAAAGGGCCACGCGGCCTTGAGCACCGGCCCCACGTACTTCGCGGAGAAGTGCGAGAGCGACCGGGTGAGGTAGGGGAATACGACGATGAGCGCCATGAGCGCGCCGACGCCCGTGCCGAGCGCGTAGGCGAGCGTAAAGGAATGTGCGTTGGGGCGGATGGCGAGAAACCAAAAGCCGAACACGGTGATGGCGGCGTTCGTCGCGAGATTCACCGCGGCGTCCCATTGCATGTGCTCGTGCGCGTCCATGAGCGAGGTGAAGAACGCGCGCAGCGTGTCGAAGGAGAGGATGAGCGCCACGAGCGGCAGGAGCGCGACGGCGCCGGGGAGCGTGCTGAAGCTCGGCGCGATGAAGATCACCATGAGCACGCCGAGCGCCACGAGCGCGAGCTTGATGACGAGCGTGGTGGAGAAGATCATCTTGCGGTCCTCCTCCGACGCCTTCGCGGTCTCCCGGATGAGGATCGAATTGATGCCCGGATCGAGGAAGAGCGAGACGAATCCGGCAAGCGTGAGGGCGTAGGAAAAGACGCCGTATCCCGCCGTATCGAGCACGCGGGCGCCGTAAATGACGATGGCGGCCTTCAC